>DAISHO010000029.1:0-12095 GCA_036822495.1 Thermodesulfovibrionales bacterium | reverse complement strand
TTGGCGGAAAAGAAGCCTGTAAGGTTTGGAGGTCTTTTCCTCCATTTTATCTGAAGTTTTGGACATCGTAGAACATAAAATTGTTTAAAACCCCATAGGTTTATCGTCTATAAAAATCCTATTTATAGCGGAGTTACCAAATCTATCGACTGAAACTTCAACCGATACTTTTGCTGGCGCTCTAATTCTTTCAATATCGATTGCTTTCCCCTCAGTGACAAAGTAACTTTCTATCCCATATTCAATTCTGTTGTACCCTCGCTTTTTTCCAATAATAAAAATCTCATCCTTATTCAGAATCGGTTTTTCTTTGCTTACACTAACTGCTTCCCAGTATTTTCCAAACTGCCTCAATTTGACATAAACTATCTGATTTATTTTAATCTCTTGTATCTCTGGTAAATCTATCGTAGAAATTTTGTAATTTAATCTGGCATATTCCCCGCGAAAAATATCTCTTGGATCAACAGGAACAACCTCAAGAAGAATCTTCTTCCCTGTCTTTAAGGTAAAAATTTTGGTCCCAACCATACCAAGAAGAAAAACAATCTGAATTATGATGAGAAGATAAAATTTTCTACTATGAGTCATTTTTCCTCCTAATAGCTTTAATGAATTTACTTCTTTGCTTTTCCATAAATGTTGCTATTAGAATTAGTATTATTCCAGTGATGATATAAAATAAAGAACGTGAAATATATTTATAACCCCAATCAATATATCGAGTTAAAAAATGAATTCCAAAGAATATAAAACCAAGATTGATAAAAAATGCATTCTTGCTGTGATAACCAAAAAAGATGACACCGATAGTTAAACCCAAAAGTATTAGATTAGAGGAAATTGCATAAAAGGTAACATTAGGAAGAATCAGTATCAGAATTGGAAATAACAGAAAGAAAATAATAGAGGCAATTTCATAACTTAATAATCTTGAAAAATGTTGAAATTTTTCGTGTGGTAATCGAAAGAAACTAAAAATAGCACCAATAGAAAGGAGCGATGGTAATCCGAGAAGATACCAAAAGGATGATGGCAACGGCTTAACTATTAATTTTGCCATTTCATGAGCTGACTCTTTAAAACTTAAAATATAGATAAAGACATAAAGGATAAAAACTCCGAGGA
Source organism: Thermodesulfovibrionales bacterium (assembly GCA_036822495.1). Taxonomy (GTDB): domain Bacteria; phylum Nitrospirota; class Thermodesulfovibrionia; order Thermodesulfovibrionales; family CALJEL01; genus CALJEL01. The sequence continues at coordinate 10,967 of DAISHO010000029.1, read as the reverse complement.
ACTTATAGATTGATTGGTATCCTGTTATTTTTTCAAAAAGAGAGTGAAATGAACCAACAGAATATAGGAAAACTCCAATACCGATGAAACAAGGTACCATTAATAATATTGATTCCTTAAAATAGGACATGCAGGGACCAAATCCAAACCATAATGAGATCCCGATCAAACTGATAAACAGAGCAACCTTTGCTTTTTGTTTATAACATAGAGGTAAAATTATGAAGATCATTAGAATAAGATAAAAGTAGTTGGGAATAGAAAAATCAATAGACTTCCATACTGTCCAGCAAGTAAGAAGGACAGAAGATAGAACAAGGATTGACTCCATATTGAGAAGCCATGAAATAGGGAGGATCCCCATTGACCAAAAAAGAATACCATTATGATAATGTGAAGTAATATGATAGGTTTGAGCAACTAACCAGATACCACCACCAAAGAGTAAAGAGCCTAATAACAAAAGTGCTGAACCAATCTTAGGATAATTCCCTTTTGTATACTTCAGATAATAGCCAAAATGATTAACAGTAAAAATTGTTCCCAAAATTATCCCCAGCCTTATAGTTTTAGGAATGGCCTGCCAGTTGGAGGCGATAAAAAGAATCACTCCTGCACCAACAAGAAGCGAGCCCATAATAGAAATAACTGTTATAAGTGTTGAGGGAATGACTTTTTCTTGGCTTTCAAGAATACGGTATCTTTCTTTAATCTTCCCTACTTGTTCTTCCGAAATAATCCCTTCTTCTTTCCAGAGTTCTAATTCCTTTTTAAGCAAAAGAAAAAAATTTTAGAAAGTTTTTTCATACAATATTACCTTCTAATCAAAAAGTTTCTACTGTTTTTAAATGGATAGCGAGCATATTCCCTGCGGTTTATCGCAGGGTCAGGCGAGCGAATATGATAAAAAATAATGTATCTTTCTTTTCTAAAACTGTGACCAAAATTTAAGATAACGATTCCAGCATAAAAGAAGTTTTGCTAAGCAAAAATTTGGATAATAGCCATAAGGCACGAACCTTATATGCTGTGTTATGCGTAGTTTCAACTTTCATTCCTTTAGTGCCTTCTTACAATATGTAACAAAACTATAAAATGGCTCTGTCTCAGAACCTACTGTTTTATAAAACTCTTTTAAGAATGTTAAATAACCCTGAACATTTTTGTTTTTATAAATTCTTATAAACATATAGTTAAAGAAACTCATTTCTCGTTCTGTAATGACCTTTTGATTGTAAAGTGTACTGCCCCCCATTTGTCAAGACATTTTTCTCTTTCGGGTTAGGACATCCAATGACCTGTGTAAAATCATTTATGCGCTATATCCCGTGCTCTGTGTTCTCTTGTTAAAAAGTGGATTATAATATCCCATGCGTGTAGTTCTAATAGTAATGGATGGCCTTGGCATAGGTGAGGCACCTGATGCCCAGGAATATGGAGATAAAGGAAGTAATACCCTTGGTCATATTGCCCTGACTGTAGAGCTTCGCATCCCTGTTCTTGAATCCCTTGGTATAGGGGCTCTTGGTGAATTCAGGGGAATAAAAAGGAATATTAAGCACCCATCAATAATAGCAAGGCTCGAAGAAGTATCAAAAGGCAAGGACACCATTACAGGCCACTGGGAGATGATGGGAATTGTCCTCGAGAAGGCCTTTCCAACCTATCCCCGGGGATTTCCTCCTGAGATAATAGATGAATTTGAGAGTCTTACAGGTAGAAAGGTAATAGGAAATAAACCTGCCTCTGGCACAGATATTATTAAAGAACTCGGTGAGGAACACATGAGAACAGGTAGTCTCATTGTCTATACCTCTCAGGATAGTGTCTTTCAAATAGCTGCCCACAAAGAGGTCGTTCCATTAGAGGAGCTTTATGAGATATGCAGGATAGCAAGGAGTATCCTTAGAGGGAAGCACGAAGTTGCAAGGGTTATAGCGAGGCCCTTTACAGGAAGGCCTGGTGAATTTGTGAGAACACCGGAGAGAAAGGATTTTACAGTTCAGCCACCAGAGCCAACCCTTCTTGAAAGGTTTGTAGAGAAAGGTCTTTCAGTTGTATCCATCGGAAAGGTTTGCGACATCTTTTCAGGAAGAGGATTTACTGAGAGATATCCCATGAGTTCCAACAGGGATGGCATTAGGCTTATCCAGGAGATATTGCCTGAGTTCAGGGATGGCTTGATATTTATTACCCTCACTGATTTCGATACCCTTTATGGCCACAGGAATTACCCTGAGGGATTTGGCAGGGCCCTCATGGAATTTGACTCACAGCTTGGAAGGCTCTTAGGGCTCCTTGGAGATGAGGATTTTCTTATCCTTAGTGCAGACCACGGCTGTGACCCTGTTACACCAAGCACAGACCATTCAAGGGAGTATGTGCCTGCAATCGTTTATAATAAAAATCTCAAAGGTGAGAACCTCGGTACTATAAAGGGATTTTATCATATTGGCGCAACTATTGCCCATGTCTTCGGTATAGAGTGGAATAAGGGCAGGAGCCTTTTAAGGAATTCCTATGACTGAGCTCCGACGCACAACCTCAAGGGTCAAGAAGGCCCTTTTTGATATCCTTGGCACAAGGATCAAAGGAGCAAGGTTTCTCGAGCTCTATGCTGGTGAGGGCGGGGTAGGAATAGAGGCCCTTAAAAGGGGAGCCCGATATGTGGTCTTTGTGGAGATATCAAAAAGGAATGTCTCCATGATAAAAAAGAGGCTTTCTCAAGAAATGGTAAATCGTTCATTTATGGCAAAAGTAACATTTGAGGTCCATGCAAAAGATGTGGGAGACTTCCTCAGGAGTTTTGTGCCTTCTCAGGAAGAAGGTCTCTTTGATATAGTCTTTGCAGATCCCCCTTACAGTTCCGAAGAATATGAGGTATTGATAAAGGGGCTTTCTCAGTTCAGGGGCTTTAAAAAGGATGCCCTGATATGCATTGAACATTTTCACAAAAATCCCCTTCCAGACAATATCGATTCTTTTGTATTATTAAAAAGATACAAATATGGTGATACAATCCTTTCTTTTTACAGGAGGAATGAATGAAAAGGGCAGTCTATCCCGGGACCTTTGACCCTATCACGAAGGGCCATCTTGACCTTATCGAGAGGGGATTGAGGATCTTTGATGAGATAATAATCGCTGTTGCACCGAGCTCAAAGAAGAAACCCCTCTTTGACCTCAATGAGAGGATCGCCCTGATAGAAGAGGCAATAAGGGGGTATAAGAATGTGAGTGTTGAGCCCTTTGATTGTCTCCTTGTTGATTATGTAAAAAAGAAAGGTGCCGTTGCAATAATAAGGGGATTGAGGGCTGTTTCTGATTTTGAATACGAGCTCCAGATGGCACTGATGAACAGGAGGCTTTCACAGGGTGTTGAGACAGTTTTTATGATGCCTTCTGAGGAGTATTCCTTTTTGAGTTCAACAATGGTCAAAGAGGTTGCATCTCTGTGCGGCTCTGTAAGGGATTTTGTCCCAGAGCATGTGGAGAGGGCATTGAAGAAAAAATTTCAAGGATAGGGAGGTTGCCATGTCAAATAGCAAGGAGGCATTACTTGTAATTGATATGCTCAATGACTTTGTCCGTGAGGGAGCTCCCCTTGAGGTTCCCGAGACAAGAAAGGTTATACCTGTTATAAAGAAGGAGATAGAAAGGGCGAGGAAGGAAGGCAAACCTGTAATATACATCTGTGACAGTCATGAACCTGATGATAAAGAATTCAGGAGATTTGGCTGGCCAGCCCATGCAGTAAAAGGCACAGAAGGAGCAAAGGTTATTGATGAGCTAAAGCCAGAGGAGGGTGATATTGTTATTGAGAAGACTACCTATTCTGGTTTTTACAATACAAGGCTTGATGAAACCCTTAAAAGGCTCGGTGTCGATAGCCTGAGACTTACAGGCTGTGTTACCCATATCTGTGTTATGTTTACTGCCTCAGATGCAACCCTACGTGGATACAATGTAACTGTCGTAAAGGACGGTGTAGCTGGTCTTACAAAGGAAGACCACGAGGCAGGCCTCAGGATAATGAAGAATGTAATGGGAGTGAAGATAGAATAGGAGGTCTTATGTTTCATACAGCTGACCCCAAGGATATCCTTGAAGGCAGGATTACGGATGTGTATTTTGAAAGGACCCTGAAAATCCTCAGGGCAAAGGGTATCAATCCCCTTGTAAGGGCAGAGTTTATTGCCAAAAGCCTTCCAGAGAACTGGAAGTGGGCAGTCTTTGCTGGCCTTGAGGAGGTCCTTAGCCTTGTAAAGAACCTTCCTGTTAAACTCAGGGCAATGCGGGAGGGTACTGTCTTTTATCCCTATGAACCTGTAATGGAGATAGAAGGAAGGTATCAGGACTTCTGCGTATATGAGACAGCAATCCTTGGCCTTATATGTCAGGCCTCAGGTATTGCCACTAAGGCAGCAAGGTTTAAAAAACTTGCTGGCGAGAGGCTTGTCATAAGTTTCGGTGCAAGGAGGATGCATCCTGTCCTTGCACCAATGATTGAGAGGAATGCCTTTATTGGAGGAGCTGATGGTGTGGCTGTTGTTAAATCAGGTGAGATCATAGGTGAGGATCCCATGGGCACAATGCCCCATGCCCTTGTGCTCTGCCTGGGCTCAACAGTAGAGGCAATAAAGGCCTATGACGAGGTTCTCGAGCCCGGGCTCAAAAGGGTTGCCCTTATAGATACCCTTCAGGATGAGAAGTTTGAGGTTATCAATGTTGCAGAGGCAATGGGTGAAAGGCTTTATGCTGTCAGATTCGATACACCTTCTTCAAGAAGGGGAAATTTCTACAGGCTCCTTGAGGAGTGTCGGTGGGAGCTCAATCTCAGGGGATATAAGGATATAAAATTTTTCGTGAGTGGTGGTATAAAGGAAGAGGACATACCAGTCCTTAATCCTCTTGTTGACGGATATGGAATAGGCACATCTATAAGTAATGCACCGGTAATCGACTTTGCCATGGACATTATGGATATTGAAGGAAGGCCTTTTGCAAAACGGGGGAAGTGGTCTGGAAGAAAGCGCGTCCTTTATTGTAAAGACTGCAACTCAAGGACAATCGTCCCTTATTCAGAGGTCCCCTATACCTGCAAATGCGGTGGCCTTCAGGAAGACCTTCTAATACCTGTTAGTGAGAATGGGAATATACTCATTGATAGGTCTTCACCAAGAGAGATCAGACAATATGTCCTCGCTCAGATAAAGGATCTGGAAGTCTGAATGGTCCATGTCATAACTGCCATTGTGCTCTGGAGCTCCCTCGGGGTTGTCATAAGGCTTTCAGGGATGGATGTCACTTCCCTTATATTCTATGCAGCCCTTATCTCATCTCTTCTGAGCGGTGCTCTTGTGGTCCTTCTGAATCTTAAAAGACATTTAAGCACGAGAACTATCCTTCCACTATTACTCCTTGCACCAGTAAGCCTCATTAATACATTCACATTCTTTTATGCCTATAAACATACATCCATTGCGAATGCTGTAATAACCCATTACACAGCACCAGTATTTGTTGCCTTTCTTGCTCCTCTTATACTGAGAGAGAGATTCACTTTTAAGACATTGGTATCTGCTTTAATTGCCATGGCAGGCCTGTGGATTATGCTCGGTTTTTCACCTCAGGAATTTATTGATGCCCTCCTAAGGAAAGACGAGAATTCCCTTGCCATAGCCTCTGGCCTTTTTTCAGGGATAGCCTATGCCTTTGTGGTGATAATAATCAGGGTCTTTTCTGCAAATTACCATCCTGTAATAATGACCTTTGTCCAGAATGGCCTGATTACAGCAGGTCTTTTCCTGTTACTTTTGCCATCGATGTCTTTTAAGATGAATTTAGAAGGCATAAACATCTATGCTATCCTTATTATGGGCATTGTCCATTCAACCATTGCACCTGTCCTTTATTTTCATGGCATGAAGAGTGTTACAGCCCAGAGAGGAGCCCTCATAGGTTATCTTGAGCCTGTATTTTCCATAATCCTTGGGGTGCTCTTTCTTAAAGAGATTATTGACCTGAAGACGGCCATTGGAGGAGCCCTTGTGCTCTTTTCAGGATATATGACGATAAAGAGATCATGACAGACCTACATCAAGGAGCATCATGGTGGCGAATCCTGTTATTGCACCCATTGTTGCCACATCAGTATTTCCATTCCTCTGGGATTCGGGGATAAGCTCTTCAACAACGACAAATATCATGGCACCAGCTGCAAAACTCAGGGCATAGGGCAGAATCTTATAAGAAGAACTTACAGCAATCACACCGATTATGCCAGCCAGGGGCTCAACAATTCCTGAAAGCTGACCAAAGAAGAAGGCCTTGAGCCTTGAAAATCCCTCTCTCCTGAGGGGCATGGATATGGCAAGCCCTTCTGGAAGGTTCTGGATACCTATGCCAGAGGCAAGGGCTATTGCACCAGCAAGACTTGCAGAACTGATATTCTCTCTTACAGCACCAAAGGCAACCCCTACAGCAAGACCTTCAGGGATGTTATGGAGTGTTACTGCAAGAACAAAGAGGGTTGTCCTCTGCCATCTCGTTCGGATACCCTCTGTTTCTTCAGAGGGGAAACCTGGATGGAGATGGGGTAATATCCTGTCAAGGAGTCTCAAAAACACTGCACCAAGGATAAACCCTGTTAAAGGAGGAAGCCACCTGGTTGGACCGATTTTTTCAGAGATCTCTATAGCTGGCTCAAGAAGGGACCAGTAGCTTGCTGCAATCATTACCCCTGCTGCAAAGCCGAGCATTCCATCAAGGAGCTTTTGCTTTACTTCTTTTACGAAAAATACAGCAGAGGCACCCAGAGCTGTCATCAGATAGGTGAAACCTGTGGCAATTAGGGTCTGGCCAATCTCTGAGAAACCTTTAAAAAATTCCATATCCTATTATACCTAAAGAAAAGACAGGTTAAAGGCAATTCGGGGTGTTGACTTTCACAACCCATCAAAATATAATTAATTGGTAAGTGTTTTCATATTGTTCCTTAAGTAATGGAGGTTTCCAATGACAAAGGCAGAGATTGTGAATGCCCTCTGTGAAAAAGTAGGTCTTACAAGAAAAGAGGCCTATGATTTTGTTGAGCTTCTTTTCGATACCATGAAAGAGACATTTTCTCAGGGTGAATCTATTAAGATATCAGGGTTTGGCACCTTTAATGTGAGGCAGAAGAATTCAAGGATTGGTAGAAACCCAAAGACAGGAGTCTCTCTTGAGATTAAGCCGAGAAAAGTGATAAGCTTTAAAATAAGTACCCAGCTAAAGGAAGAGATAGAAAAAGGGATTAGTGAGGACAGAACCAATGAGATTGAGGCAGAAAGATCGGGATGAGTGAAATATGACGGCCCTTCCAGAAGAGGATTATAAAAGGCCTGTTTCAGAGAAACTTTTTTACAGGATTGGTGAGGTCAGTAGACTCACAGGACTTGAGCCCTATGTGCTTAGATACTGGGAGACAGAATTTCCCTTCTTAAGACCGAGAAAATCGAATTCAGGCCACAGGGTCTATACCAGAAGGGAGATAGACCTTATCTTCACCATAAAGAGACTTCTTTATGAAGAAAAATATACCATTGAGGGAGTGAGAAAAAAATTTGGTGTTTTAAAAACACAGATAAAAGAAGAGAGTTTAGAAGAAAAGGCAAAGACCTCTGTTACTTTCACCACCAATAAGGCAAAAGAGAGGCTTGAAAGGATAAAATCAAGACTTATCAGGCTTCTTGAGAAGATGGAATAAAGGGAAGATAAGAGTTCGGGGCGTGGCGCAGCCTGGTAGCGCACTCGCTTGGGGTGCGAGTGGTCGCCCGTTCAAATCGGGTCGCCCCGACCATTTCTTTGATTAAAACAAGTGTTGAGAAAAAGGTCTGAGTAGGTTAAAATATATTAACCTGCCCTGCAGGTGATTGAGATGATAAAGTTGATCCGGCAATTAGATTTAATAGGGAGCCAGCGCAAGGAGTACGGTGTGCATGCCTCCATTAGGAGGAAGCCTGAAGTCTCCTTCAAGGCACCCACCTATAGATTTAGGGGATCTAATTTTTCATCTACACCGCAGGGTGGGATAAATAAGGCTGGTTGTGAGGGAATATCAGTAAAATCCAGAGGCCTGTGGGCTTTTAATATAGATTCAGATGAATATCTCTATTTGAAAATTACCTGACCATCCCTCCATCTTTACCAGCCTTGACTCTCCCTGCCGGAGAGGAAGAAATTATTTAAGAGGAACATTATGGGTCTCTTTGGTTCAAGGGTGCAGCCTCTTGCATGGAGGATGCAGCCCGAGGATATAGATCAATTTGTTGGGCAGTCCCATCTATTAGCTTGTGGAAAACCCTTAAGAAGACTCATTGAAGAGGACAGGCTCGTTTCTTTGATATTTTTTGGACCACCAGGGACAGGCAAAACCTGTCTTGCAAGGATTATCGCTAAAAAGACAAGGTCTCAGTTTCTGTCCATCAATGCTGTTACTGCAGGCATTAAGGACATAAGAGATGCCCTTCAAGAAGCGAAGAAGGCTCGAACAATCCTTTTCATTGATGAGATCCACAGGTTTAATAAATTACAGCAGGATGCACTCCTTCCATCTGTTGAATCAGGTGAGGTTATACTTATAGGTGCCTCAACCTATAATCCCTTCTTTTCCCTTGTGCCAGCCCTTTCATCGAGGTCAATGATATTCCAGTTTTATCCCCTATCAGATGAAGAGATATCCCTGATTCTTAAGAGGGCACTTAATGATCCGAAGGGACTCGGAAATGAAAGGATTGAGTTGAGTGATGAGGTCATCAGTTACATTGCCTGCATATCTGAGGGTGATGCAAGAAAGGCCCTTAATATCCTTGAACTTTCCTTTTTTATATCCGATGAAGAAGATGGCAGAAGGTATATCACACTGGAGAAGGTGAAGGAGGCAGTTCAGAGTAAGACTATATATTATGATGAAAGGGAACATTACGATACCATTTCAGCCTTCATCAAAAGTATGAGGGGTTCTGATCCTGATGCCACTGTTTACTGGCTTGCAAAGATGATTGAAGCAGGTGAGGATCCACTTTTTATTGCAAGAAGAATAGTAATATGCGCATCAGAGGATGTGGGAAATGCAGACCCCTGGGCCCTTGTCATTGCCCAGTCTGCAATGGAGGCGGTTGAGAGGATAGGGATGCCTGAGGCAAGGATTATCCTTTCTCAGGCTGCCCTGTATGTGGCACAGGCTCCAAAGAGTAATGCCTCATACACCGCTATAGAGGATGCCCTTACTGAAGTGAGAACAAAACCCCTTCAACCTGTTCCATCTCATCTGAGGGATGCCCATTATCACGGGGCATCAAAACTTGGTGCAGGTATTAATTATAAGTATCCTCATGATTATGAGGGTCATTATGTAAAGCAGGACTATATGTCCTCAAAGAGGGTATTTTACAGACCATCCTCAGAGGGCTATGAGAGGATTATTCTTAAGAGGCTTGAAAAAAGGAGGTTAAGAGATGATAACTGAGATAATGATTGCAGTACTCACAGGACTTGCTATTGCGATTGGTGGAGGATTATTTTTCTCCCTTCGGGCAAAACAGATTTTAAAAAAGGGACAACTTGCTCTGGAAGCAGAAAGGGCAAGATTGATAGAGGAGGCAAAGAAAGAGGCAGAGGCAATAAAGAAGGAGGCGAGGATTGAGGCAAAGAATATAACCTATCAGGCTAAATTAGAGGCTGAAAAGGATCTTAAAGAAAAGAGATACGAACTCAATCATCTCGAAAAGAGGCTCAGACAGAAGGAAGAGACCCTTGAGAGGAAATTTGAGCAGATAGAAAGGAAAGAACAGGACCTTATCAGGCGTGAAAGGGATTTGCAGACAAAGGAAAGGGAAATCAACGAAAAGGAAAAAAAATGCGACTCTCTCATCAAAGAACAGATGGTTGCCCTCGAGAGGATTTCTCGTATGAATGAAGAGGAGGCAAAAAGGGAATTCCTCAAAAGGGTAGAAGAGGAGGCAAAACTCGAGGCAGCAAGACTTGCAAAGAGGATAGAAGACGAGGCAAGGGAGATAGCTGAAAAAAAGGCCAAGGAGATAATAAGCTTTGCGGTTCAGAGGTATGCAAATGATTATGTTGCTGATGAGACAGTTACTGCTGTGAGTCTTCCAAGTGATGAGATGAAGGGGAGGATTATCGGAAGAGAAGGGAGGAATATTCGTGCCCTTGAGGCTGCAACAGGTGTGGATGTGATAATTGATGATACTCCGGAACTTGTAACATTGTCCTGTTTTGACCCTGTCAGGAGGGAGATAGCAAGGCTTTCCCTTGAAAGACTGATAATAGATGGAAGAATCCATCCAGCAAGGATAGAGGAGGTAGTGGAGAAGGTTAAAAGGGAGGTAGAAGCAACAATAAAAGAGGCGGGTGAAAGGGCTGTTTTTGAACTTGGTGTGAGCGGGATTCATCCAGACCTTATAAAGATAATCGGGAGATTGAAATACAGGACATCCTATGGTCAGAATGTACTTCAACATTCTCTTGAAGTAGCTTATCTTGCCTCTATGATGGCAGATGAGCTTGGTGTTGATGGAAAGATTGCAAAAAGGGCAGGACTTCTTCATGATATTGGGAAGGCTGTAGATCATGAGTTGGAAGGTTCACACCAGGAGATAGGTGCAAACCTTGCAAGGAAGTATGGAGAAGGTCCTGTTGTTATAAATGCTATCCTTGTACACCACGGAGAAGGAGAACCTGAATCTGTAGAGGCAGCCCTTGTTGCAGCTGCCGATGCCCTTTCAGCAGCAAGACCAGGGGTAAGGAGAGAGAGCATAGAAAACTACCTCAAGAGATTAAAACAACTTGAGGATATGGCCATGTCATTCAAGGGTGTGCAGGCCTGTTATGCCATGCAGGCTGGAAGAGAGATAAGGATAATAGTGAGGCCTGAGGAGCTTTCTGATGAGGAGTGTGCAATGATAGCG
>DAISHO010000028.1:0-12328 GCA_036822495.1 Thermodesulfovibrionales bacterium | reverse complement strand
ATGACCCAAAACCTTTATATTATCAATTCCTCCACGAAAGAGAAGGTCTCTTTTCTTGGGAATACCTTGAAAGAGGTCCTGAGATATGGAGGGTGAGGATAACAAAGATGGGATAAAGGATTGCGATGCTGTCAGAAAGGTCCCGTATTTTGATGGTCTTAAGGAAGAGATAATCTGTTCTATCCTTGAATACACCTTCAAAAGGTGCCTCAAGAAAGAAGAATATCTCTTTTATTATGATGATATCTGTAACCACCTCTATATAATCAAAGAAGGCATTATAGAGATATTCCAGATTGGTGAGGATGGGAAAAAGATAATCCTCCATCACGCACAGGCAGGTGCAGTCCTTGGGGATACAATGCTCTTCTCAGAGGGAAGGTTTGAGGCTCATGGCCAGGCCCTGATAGATACAGAGGTTCTCATGATAAAAAAGGAACATTTTGAAGACCTGATATATACCTATCCCGAGATCAGTATCAGGATGCTCATGGAGTTCGGGAAAAGGATAAAGAAGCTAAAAAGGTTTGCCTCTGAGCTTGTCCTCTGTGATATCAGTAAAAGGATTGTGAGATTGATTGTAGAACTTGCTGAAAAGGAGCACAGGGCTTCAGACAGTGCTGTGATACTTTCGAATATCCCAACTCAGGATGAGATGGCCTTCAGGATAGGCACAGTTAGAGAGGTCCTCTGCAGAGGGCTTCATAAACTGGAGCAGGAAAATCTTATAAAAGTAAAAAGAGGCAAAATAATTGTATATAATCTAAAAAGTTTAAAAGATCTTGTTCCTCCAGAGGATGGAACTATCTTCCCAATTACCCTTCCAATGATAGACTTTTCAGCTGAGATTCCCTTAAGGCTTGGATCTTCTGAAGTGCCTCAGAGGCGATCCCGGAAATACTCATAAGTCTTACGGAATCATTATCATAAATCCAGATCATTCTCTCATCCCCTAAAAAACCCTTTATCTTATCATAGGCCTCCGACACCCCCAGTTCACCCAATGCCCATATTGCCTGGCCTACCATACAGGGCTCATCCTTTCGTAGAAAATCTATAAGAAGAGGTATCAGACCTGTTATCTTTTCTCTGTCAATCTGTCCGATCCTTGTCACTGCCCATATAAAGCCCTGACAGCTTACCTCATCCTTTTCGAATTTTCTTAAAAAGAGGAGAATCCTTGAGCGCATATCTGGAAGATTCCTGCCGATCTCTCCAAGGGCCTCTGCAGCACCCCAACAGCTCATGGTATCATCAAAGGCATAGAAAATCCTGTTCCACCTTTTCTTTATGACCTCTGGTTCAATCCTTGCAATCTCTCCAAGGGCCTTTGCACCCAAAAGCCTCTTCTCCATCTCCTGGTCGTAAAGCAGTGAGATTATCCTCTTTATCTTCTGATGATCCTTGAGGGCTTCCTCTACAAGGCCTTTTATCTCTTCATCGGTCCCCTTGACCATGGCGATTTATCCCTCACCTCTATAACATTAATAAGATAACCGTAGGGATAGTCAGGCTGGTAGAGGTGGAATCTATCGAATTCAAAGAGCCTTCTTGCAGAAAGGAGGTATCTGTAGTAGAGATTGTCCTTTTCGAGGATCTCGACCCTCCCATTCACCTGAAAGCTTATATACTGGACTGCCACAGGTCTTTCTGGACTCACGGTGCCTCTGTCATGCTCCATCCATACACCCATGTATAAGAGGCTCGCACAGGGATTATCTCTCATATTTTTAAAGGCAGTGCCTTCAAATATCTCAAGACCTCCTAAAAGGGAGGCATCGAAATTCTCTATATCTGAATAAAGCCTCTCCATAGCTCCTATCCTTATAGAAAGGCTTTCATGCCAGGGCATTCGGGAGGCCTCTGCAATGGTTGCTTCAAAAAGGTCTATGTAATCCATAAGGAGTTCCTTTCTCGGAATAAGACCAATGCCCTTTACAGTAAGATTAACCGGGAATGGTTCTTCGGAATTATTATTCCAGGTAGCCACAACAGGCAAATGGGCTGAGAAATACCTCATGGGCCTTCCAAGCTTCATATCCTCAAGGAATCTTATCCTTGATGAAGCAAGCCATCGGAGAAACCTTTCAGGAATTATTCCCTGATATACCTTTGTCTGCACCTGACTCATGCACCTCTCCTTTTCCTTATTGCAAAGATAACCCCTCCCATGATCGCTCCTGTTATCAAAAAGGCAATCACAGGATAGACATATGTTCCTGTCCTCTCCTCTGTCTCAAGACCAACATAATACCATGTGGAGACAACCTTTCTTCCACCCCTATGACCTTCAGAACCATCCCATACTGCAAAGGCTACAGGGATTACCCCTCCTTCTTTAAAGGAGACCTCAAATTTATCAGAAGAGCTTAAGGACCTCTTAAAGACAACAAGCCACTTCTTTCCATCCCTTATACCCTTTGCCACGAGGGCTTGATTATCAGCCTTTTTAATATCTGTGGCGCTTCCAAATCCCTCTGCAATAAGGTTTTCAATAGGATATGTTCTTTTAATAGATACAGGATTACCAACCTGAAGTCCTCCTGCAAATTCATCTACCATGGCATAGAGCCTCTCCTTCTCCTCAGCTTTCTGCCATGCAGCCCTCCAGAACCAGATATTTACTGTATTTTCCTTGTCTCCCATGGCAAAGTGGGGTTTCTCCTTTGAGGTCTGGGAAGGGAACTCAAGGGCAACTGCATCAGAGAATTTATCAATATCAATAGAGGCATCCTCTGTCGGGTCCCCCCACTCAACAAGAAAGGCTATATCCTTCGTATTATGGATAGCCCTAACCTTCAACTCCTTAATCTCCGACTCATATATCCTTGGCTTTGCCATTACCTGAGGAGCAAGGGGAATATTGAGGGCAGTAGTATTTCGCCACATACTGTCTGCAGGGTCTAATGGAACCTCACCACTTATCTTCTTTGCCATAACAACAAGCCCCTGAGCTGAGGCATAATTAGCTAAAAGAGAGAGAATAATTGATAAGATTAAAGAAGTGACGATCTTGTTTAAATTTTGACTGAGTTTTGACCTGTAACTTCTCCCTTTCATCCCCACCTCCTATGTTATGTTATGACGATAGACATCAAGTCTTTCATCATAAAATGGTCTTATATAGACGGGCTCTTTTATCGGAACAGATACGAGGCTCTTTCCCTTTACATCATAACCTGTTACAACACTGTTCTTTACAGAAAACCTGGAGACCCAGAATTCTGTTGAACCAAAGAGTGTAAGCACACCAAGAAGGGTTTCATCATTATGGGCATTTCTATAAACCTTTATAGCATCTTCTACTCCTGGACCAAAGAGCTGTTTTAGATAGGGAATGGGTACATGTATTGGTGGAATGTAATAGACATTCGGTTCAAGACCGAACTGAGGAAACAATGGAAGGGCAACTTTTTTAATATGTACAAGATAGTCTATGGGATTTGATGGAACTGCCTTATCAGGTGTATGAATCCATCCATTGAGTCTAATCCTTCCAATACAAGTCCTTATGCACTGGGTCTGTTCTCCCTTTTCAACAAGGGGATAACATCCTATACACTTTTCCGAAATCTTTGTCGTTCTGTTAAAGAAGACCTTTTTATAAGGACATGCCCTTATGCACTCCTTATACCCTCTACACCTTGACTGGTCAACAAGGACAATTCCGTCTTCTGGTCTTTTGTATATAGCCTTTCTCGGACAGGCAGCAAGGCAGGCAGGATAGGTGCAGTGATTGCATATCCTTGGAAGATAGAAATGCCATACCCTGTGTGGAAGGGTTATATAGTCTCCATTCTTGACCTCACCATAGGGCTCATCCTCTCCTACATTTGGATAGGAATAATCCTGTTCCTCAGGCAGATAACCCTGTGTTACAGAGCCTTTCGGTGCTGCCTCAAATATGGTCTTCCCCACATATTTTTTTCCTTCCCACTTCTGTGGACCAAGGAGTTCGAGGAGCTTCACATCCCATGCAAGGGGATAAAAGCCATAGGGCTTTGTCTCAACATTATTCCAGAACATGAATTCCTGTCCCT
Source organism: Thermodesulfovibrionales bacterium (assembly GCA_036822495.1). Lineage (GTDB taxonomy): Bacteria > Nitrospirota > Thermodesulfovibrionia > Thermodesulfovibrionales > CALJEL01 > CALJEL01. Next base: position 8,288 of record DAISHO010000028.1, on the reverse strand, counting down.
TACCTGTTGTCCAGGTCTGCTTGCATGCCATTGTGCAGGTCTGACAGGCAATACACTTATTGATATCAAAGATTGCCGCAAACTGCCTTTCAGGCCTCACCTCTTCATAGGGATAATACATCTCCCTTCCAATCTGCCAGTTTCTTACCTTGATCTTTGCCATTTTACCTCCTTTAGATTACATATCCTCCATTGAGATATCTCTTCATTGCCTCATTCTCATATCCTTGCCTGTAGCCGAGGGCTGCAGGCCTCCAGAGTCCCTTTCCACCTATCGCACCATCCTCTGCCTTTGTCACCTTCACAAAGGCCTCCCTCGGAGCTCCCACAGGACAGTGAACATCAGGAAGAAAACCCTTACCTATCTGCTGACCAAAGACCTCTTTTCTCACAAGGGAATCAGTCATAAGGGTTGGTCCAAGCCATGTTCTTGTGCAGGACTGATGCCCTCCGTACCTGAATATGGACTGATAATTCGTCTCAGGATTCCTTGCAAGTCCATCAGGATTCCTCTCGTGACCCTTTACTGAGCCATGGGTTGCCTGGTACATGTTATGCCACATGATAAGTACACCTTTGGGTATGGCACTATAATATCTAACCCTGCACATCATCCTTGCAACCTTATAATCATCAGGATTCTTCTGCCATCCATGGAATGGCCTGTCTTCAGGGTCTGCATCTATCCATACATAATCGCCATCATTTATGCCCAGTTCCTTTGCATCATGGGGATTCATATTCACATAGGCCTCTCCAACCCAGGGTTTCCTCTTATCCCTTCTGTATATATCGCCAAAGGGTCCATACCAGACGGTTATCACATCAAGGTCTATTGGTGTTGAATGGGCACCGTGACGATATTTTGGTGTGATAAAGAGGAACTTGTAACCCTTCTCCTTCATAAGAGGATGTCTTGTCTTCTTCAGTTCATCCCAGGTCTTCACAATATTCCTTACCTGCCTTACCTCTGTGTTCAGTTCATCCCTTTTTATGCCAAAGTCTTCAGGCTGTACAGGCTTGAGCAAGACGCTTCCCTTTGCCACTATCACATTCGGCTCATAGAAGGTGGCATCAATGGGTTCCCGATAAACAGGAAGGTTCTCACCATGCTCAATGAATTCAGGCTCTTCCCTGTAAAACTCAAGCCTTCCAGATTTTGTATACCAGGGCTTGTTCTCATTCGTCTGTTCCCAGCCTACAACCTTTGGATAGGTCCTCAGGTTCTTGAGAGATGGGACGCCCTTGAGGGCCAAGTCATGAAGTTCCTTGAAGGTATAACCCTTTAAAGTTGTGCTTGTCTTTACGATCCTTTCGAGATAGACATCAACCTTATTCTCATAGACGAATCTCCAGTAATCCTCAAACCTCTTATCACCTGTAATCTTTGCAAGCCTCTTTGCCACTCCTGCAAGGGTATCAATGTCTCCTACAGTATCAAAGATCCTCTTTATAGGTGTCCTTGGATAGACCTGATTAAAGGGATTGGTAACTGAACCGCAGAGGTCTGGATGCTTGAACTCTGCCCAGGAATCAACAGCAAAGACAACATCAGAGTATTCACAGGACATGGTCCACCACCACTCTGCCATTATAACCGCCTCAACCTTAGGAAGGGCATTAACAACAACCTCATAGCTTCCCTTACAATTACCGATAAGGGAGTTACTGTTTGCAAACCAGACAAGTTTAGTAGGTGTTGGTATATGGGTCTTTCCTGTAAAGAGCCTGTTGCCGATCCTCAGGGGTTTACTGTCATGGGCAAAGTAATGGGCTGACTCAAACTTAAGATAGGGCTTCACCCTTGCAAGCTTAGAGGGATCGAGCTCTATATCAAAGGGATTTTCAATAATATATTGTGGTAAACCATTGTAAAGGGCGACGCGATAGTTTCCTGCATAGCTTCCAGGAGAGCCACCAATGCGGCCTATATTATTAGTGAGGGCTGCTATGAGGAATATCCCCCTGTCCTTGAGGCTTGCATTAAAGAACTGGTTTGGCCCCATCCCAACAGCAAAGAATGTGGATCTCTTATTCTTCGCAATCTCATGAGCAAGGGCCTTTATAGCCTCCACAGGTGCCCAGGTTATCTCTGAGACGACCTCTGGGGTAAACTGGGAAATATACTCCCAGAGGATATCATAGACAGGTCTTACCTCTATGTCCTTTCCATCCACTGTCTTTAAATTGAATCTACCCTGAAGGGCAGGGTCTATCCCAAGAGAGAGGAAATGGGAACCAACCTGATCGCGGTTGACAACTGAAGGTTTGCCTGACTTATTATCCCAGACAACGAAATCACCCCACTCAAGCCTCATCTTCTCTGGTAGATACTGCCTTTCATGCTTAAAGGGTGGTGGTGCGTTTTTTCCCTGCTCCACGACAGAAACATAATTTTTGAGTTCTGAGGGTTTATAGTCCTTTATAATATCTGATGCCCTGAGAAGCTGCATTGTGTCAGTCCTCACGAGGAGAGGGAGATCAGTAAAGGACTTCACGAATTCATCGTCATAGAGTTTTTCCTTCATTAATATGTGGGCAATACCAAGCATAAGGGCGTGGTCTGTGCCAGGCCTTATGATAATCACCTCGTCTGATTTGTTAGCTGTTGACTGATACTCTATTGTTATATTTATGACCTTTGAGCCCCTCTGCCTTGCCTCTGTAAGCCAGTGGCCGTCAGGCATCTTTGTGCTTATCCAGTTCATACCCCAGAGGGTTATGAGCTTAGACTTTTCAGCCATTGAGAGGTCACAATCAACTGTCTGCTGCCCCGTAACCATGGGATGTCCAGGAGGAAGGTCTGTATGCCATGAGTAATTATCAAGATGCCTTGCACCAATAGCCTTATCAGGCCCTGTCTTTCTTATATGATTGTCCAGAAGGGCCATCATGTTAGCCATCCTCACGAATCCCATAAGCCTCGTTGCTCCGAGTAAGGGCATACCTCCCCTGAACTTCAGGACCTGTGTACCAGCACCCTGCATCGCCTCAATAGAGGCAGGGTCATATCCCTGCCTCTTCAGATACTCTGCACCCTTTTCTCCGCTATAGGTCTCAGCTATATTAATTATGGCCTTTGCAACAAGCTCATAGGCCTCCTCATGACTCACCTTTAGCCACTTATCCTTTCCCCTCTGGAAATACTTTTCAGGTGGTTTTCCTGTCTCCGGGTCTCTGGGAAATCCTGCCTTTATCCAGTCATAGAATCCCTTTCTCACCATCGTTGCCTTAACACGCCTGTCACCATAAAACCTCCTCGGAAGCACAAGGGCCTTTTGACAGCACCTCGGCTCCCAGCGATGGGTGGCCTTGTTACCATAGGCATCTACTGCATTACCAAAGGCATAGGTAGGCCCTACCCTCACAATGACACCATTTCTCACATAGGCCCTCAAGAGGCAGTTATGGGTATCATTGGGTGCACAGGTAAAATGAAAAACACTATCATATCTAAATTTGTCCCTGTAGAGCTTTTCCCAATCCCTGTTTGGATATTCGCCAAGGGGATTATCGATGCTAACAGGCTGGAGGAATGCAAGTCTTGGCGAACTTACTGCAAGGCCTGCAACCCCTGCGAGAGACCATTTTAGAAAATCCCTTCTACTGAATCCCTTCATAAACCTACCTCCTTTATGCACTGATAAGACTTTTCAACATAAATGTTTTGAGAATAACTCAATCGGGTTCTTTTAACTGAAAGGAGCTCAAGCTCCATCTCAATCCATCTTTCAAGGATCTCGCAAAGCCTTCCATAAAATGGAATCCCCACAGTTTTTTTCATAAGGTCCTCTGTCCATCTTCCAAGATGTTCTGAAAGAAACTTCTTTTGTGATGATATACATATCTCTGCCCTTTCATGTTCATTCTGAAGAAGGGCCTTTGATTCCAGAAGGCATAAAAGCCTCATAAATTCCAGTTCAAAACAGATATGGTCAGGCCTATCTCCTGAGAAATTAGCCCCAAAGGCCCTGTAAAAACCTGCTATGTCTGCCATCTCCTCGAATGCATTAAAAAGGTGGTGATAATTACCTTCATAAAGGAGGTTCTTCTCTCGTGAGGCTATTAGTTCATAATTCTCCCTCAGATCCTCTATCTCCAAACCCTGAGTCTCCTTTTTTATCTCTCTAACAAGAGTTATCACCCCTTCTTTTAAACAGGGATGGAAGGTCAATGCATCAATTATATGAAGAGAAAACTCTCCATCCTTAAGAAACTCAAAGAACTCCCTTTCTGGTTCTCCAAAGGCATGAGCAAGGAGCTCATATACTATTGCCCTCTTAAAGGCGACTTCTGCCATCTTAATTCCATCTCTGTAGGTTATTCCCATGTCCTTGGCCTCACTCCTGCCTTGTGATAGGCATACATTATGACCTTCCATATCTCTTCCTCCTCAAGTTCATCTCCCCATCCTGGCATGGCTGAGCGGAATTGTTTATCCTGAATACCTCCATCCCTTACCCTCCAGTAGACATATCCAAGGGGAAGTTGGGCAAGGGTTCCTGGTTCCTTAAAGTTCGTTGGTGCTGCAGGATATCTTATAGATTTTGCAAGGGGTCCTTTACCATCAGCATTCTCTCCATGACAGGGTGCACAGTTGTCATTGTAAATTCGCTTCCCCTCTTCAAGGTCTTCAGGCCTCCATTTATCTGGATCTGCTGCCCAATCAGGTATCTTGAGGCTGACGACCCATTCAGGAGGTGTTACATGGGGCTGGAATAGTTCTGCTGGTGGGGCGTAGGTGACCCTCTCCTTTGAATAGACATTGTAGGCAACAAAGATCGGTATTATTACGAGAACTGCCTTCCTGAAGATATCCCAGAGGGCAGGCAGTTTTGACCTGAGGGATATAAAATCAAGAAACTCATCTATTCTTTCGTCTTCCAGTGTTATATAGATAATAACCCCTGCTATTATGAAGAGCATGAAGAAGTTCGTGAGATTTGATGGCAGAGGCGGCTGAATAATAAACCTCATAAAGATATAGGCACCTATTATGATTAGAATACTAATGATTGCTGAAGGTATCCTCATCTCTTTACCTCCTCAAAGGGATTCTTTATGTCTCCGATTCTGACCTTTGGTCTTCCACCGAGGCTCTGGAGATAGGCAATAACAGCTGTTATCTCTGCGTCATTCAGGTTTGCAGGCGGTTTATTTGCCGGTGGCATAACCTGTGTGCCGCTATAAAGAATAGCTGCCATCGTCTCTGCATCCCTCTCAGCACCAATCCTTGAGAGGTCAGGTCCACGGAGCTTCTCACCTGTTACACTATGGCAGACGCCACAACCTGCCTTTTTAAATATCTCTTTACCCTCTTCAGCAAGCTGTCTCGGTGTCATATCAGGCGTAAGGACCTTCTTCTTTGGAGCCTCCCAGGCTGACTGGGGTATAGAATTTCCAAACCAGGCATAAAAGCCTGTTATAATTAATGCAACTATAATGAGCCTCAATCCTGCTTTCATCTCTTACCTCCTTCAACACCTGTAAATCTAAAGACAAGGCCTATAAGGATAAGAAAGAGTATGGTGATACCAGAGATAACGAGTGTTGCCTGCCCCATGGGTGGGAGTCCTGCATATCTCGAAGTATCTTCAAGCACTCCATATATATGCCAGTTAAGTCTTGCTGCTGCACGACCATAACCAAGGAGTGCCATTGCCCATACATTTGAGACAGCAGCGATAATTAGGGCATACTGAGACCTCGGAGGCATCTCTCCCCACCTTATCTCTCCTATCCTCTGGGCACCTTTGAGGAGAAGACCATCAAAGAGATACAGAAATCCTACTGCAGGAACCATGAAGAGGAATGTATAGATGGATAGTTTTATCCTCGTTGCTGAAGGGACCTTATAACTGTAATATAGGACAACAAGGTTAACAGCAATAATCAGGAGGATAACAAGCCACTCAAGGTATATGAAACCCTTTCTTCCCTCAGGTATGAGCCTCCCTGCCCTCCTGTTAAGGAGAAAGGTGAGAATAACGCCGAGTATCGCGATATTGACAGCAGCTATCTTTGGTGCCATGATCCCGAGGGTTCCATAGATCCAGTGGGTTCCTCCTGCTATATCCTCAAGGGAGGCGACCCATGCCCTTGGAACTGCCCAGACAGCAAAGGTAATAATAAGTCCCCAGCTAAGATAGGGCACAAACCTCTTGTATTTCTCTGCACCAGGTATCCTTCTCAGGCCTATCCAGAGGTAATAACAGACACTGAGCCAGATAACGGCTATGACTATTGCCTGAAGAAGCCATATCTTTGAGAGGGCACCACCCATAAATGTTATACCCATCTGGGCATTGAACCTGTATATCTCCATACCAAAGTAATAACCTGCAAAGGGAAGAAGGATCATGGTGACAACCCCAATGAATGTCCCTGTATATCCCATCCAGTCATAATGGGCTCGCTCCTCTGGTGTCTCTGCTGAGAGAAACTTATAGGCAGCATAGGCAGCACAGATAAAACCACCAAATGTGACATTAGCTATGAATCTGTGGATATTAATGGGTATGAATGTGAGGTTAAAGATAGCATCCTTGAGATTTATGACCTTTCCAGTAGCATCAACACCCTGAGGGCTGAGATGAAAGGAGCCCCAGACATTGCCGACCATCATGACAATGGTGCCAAGGATATTTAGAAGGAGTCCAAGGGCTATATGCTGGGTCTTTCTTGCCCCCTGTAATTTATCCCAGGTAGTCCAGTAGAAATAGACAGCCGTAGTTTCAGCAATAATAAGTATAGCAAACCATACATAGGTGGTCTTAAAATTATGGGTCATGTAGTTCATGAGCTTCGGGAAAAGGGCATAACTGGTAAGGGTGAAGAGACCGCCGAGGATCGCTGTTATTGAATAAGAGAGGGGAAGGAGTCTTGCAAAGTCCTTGGCAAGTCTGTCAAGCCTATCGTCCTTTCTGATATGTCCTGCTATCTCTATAATGAGAACAAAGACAGGCACTGCAAGGATAAAGGCAGCAAAGAGGAGCATTGTCTGGGCAAGGATCCAGACAGCATTCCTTGCACCTATCAAAGGGAATTCACCATAATCAAAGCCAGCCCGCGCGCCAATATAAAGGCCAATGACGGCAATGATTATACCTGCAAAGAGCGATAACTGTTTCTTAATCAAGCCTTTCATTTTCTTCCTCCTCGAATGTGATTCTTTTTATATCCATGAGAATATCCCAGCCTCTTGAGTTCATCTATAAACTCAGAGGTTATCTTCGAGATCCCCTTCTCCTTAGCCTTTGTCTCTATGAGCCTCACTATCATTCCCTGCATAAAGGCAGGGACATTCTTTATCCTTCCCATTGCCTCTTCATCCCACTGAAGGTCAGAGGAGACCTTTTGTTCAATAAAGACCTTTTTTCTTCCAGAAGGGATGTATTTGCAGAGGCTATCCTCCTCCATGATATCTCCCCTGTTAACAAAGGCCCTTGCCCTGCAGCCACCACATATCTCTGTGTATTCACAGATACCACACCTTCCTTTATATCTCCCCTCCCTCATAATCCTGAAGACCTCAGACCCTTCCCAAAGGTCTGATAATGATGATTCCCTGATATTTCCCACATTAACGGACATGTAAGGACATGGTGTAACATTACCCTCAGGGTCTATCCTCATATAGGACCTTCCAGCAAGACATCCCCTCGTGCCAGGTGGAATAGAATATCCCTCTTCATAAAGAATCCTGTAGATATGAGGGGCACATCTTGCCCTTACCATAAGCCTTCTTTCACTGAAGACCCTCTTAGAAAGGTGCTTAAGGGCAAGCTCATAATTATACGTGGATATATCTGAGTTCATTGCCCTTCCTGTGCATACAAGAAAGAAGAAGTTTACTGCCTTTACCCCAAGCTGAGCCCCGAATTCAATGAATTGATCAATCTCCTGCCAGTTTCTATCTGTAAGGGTGATATCTATCTGCGTCTCTATGCCTGCCTCTTTTGCATATCTCAATCCACTCACAGAGAGTTCCCAGGCACCCTTAAGGCCCCTGAAATTGTCATGTTCATTGGGGTCAACAGAGTCAATACTCACACCCGCGCCTTTCAAGCCTGCCTCTTTAAGGAGCCTTACATTCTCCCTGGTCAAAAGAACACCATTTGTACCAAGGACAGGGATAAATCCACCCTGAGAAGCATATTCGATTATCTCGTATAAATCTTTCCTTAAGAGAGGCTCACCACCGCTCAGGACAAGGATTAATCTATCATTAATATAGGAGAGTTCATCGATCACGAGCTTAGCCTCATCAGTGGAAAGTTCTGACTGAG
>DAISHO010000027.1:0-12493 GCA_036822495.1 Thermodesulfovibrionales bacterium | reverse complement strand
TGTGCTCTGTGCCTCTTCAGGAGATTCTGTTAGTTCTTCAAGGAATGGATTTTCCACAAGCTCCTGATTTAATGTCTCCACAAGCTCAAGCTTCTGCATCTGGAGTAGCTTGATGGCAAGCTGTATCTGTGGTGTAAGAATGAGTTTCTGAGAAAGCCTTATGTCGAGTCTATTCTCAACAGGCATCAGATATTAAAATCCTCACCAAGATAGGTCTTTCTTACAATCTCATTTTTAACAAGCTCATCAGGTGTTCCATGAGCAAGTATAGCACCATCGCTTATTATATAAGCCCTGTCAGTAATGGAAAGGGTATCTCTTACATTATGGTCTGTAATAAGGACACCCACATTCCTCTCCTTAATATAGTTTATCATTTTTTTAAGTTCTGTTATAGTGATGGGATCGATACCAGCAAAGGGCTCATCAAATAACACAAAGGACGGAGACAGGCTCAGCATTCGTGCAATCTCGGTTCTTCTCCTTTCACCACCAGAAAGCCTGTATCCCTCTCTATCAGCAAACTCATAGAGTTTGAATTCTTCTATTATCTCATTAATCCTTTTTTTGCTCTCCTCTTTTGAGAGTTCTGTAAATTCTAACACAGCAGCAATGTTCTCCCTTACAGTGAGCCTCCTGAATATTGATGCCTCCTGAGGAAGATAGCCTATACCTTTCCTTGCCCTCAGATACATTGGATAACGGGATATATCTTCACCATCAAGGAATACAGACCCGCTATCCTGTTTTATAAATCCCACAAGCATGTAAAATGTCGTTGTCTTGCCAGCGCCATTAGGCCCGAGCAGACCTACAACCTCACCTCTCTTTACACTGAGGCTCACACCTCTTACAGCTGTTCTTGAGCCATATCTTTTTGTGAGATTTTTTGCTTCAAAGCTCATTTATCTGTGGAGCCTTCTTTGAGAAAGACCTTACTATTCGAGATGACCGAACGGTCTTCAGATATGTAATATATTATCTTATCACCTTTTATCATATTTTTACCATCCATTGCAACAGGGTCACCTGTGAAGGTGATACTGTCATCTTCTGCTATATATACTGCCTTCTGGGAGATTATAGTCTTCTCACCCTTAATCACCTTTACATTTCCATCGGCCTCGAGTCTTTTAATCTTTGAACCTGTTTCATCATAATAGACGAGCATTGTATCTGCAAAGACTATCATATCTTCTCTTTTTGCGACAACAGAGCCCTTAAAAAAGGCCCTGTTTTCTTTTTTATTTATCGTAAGGCTTTCTGATGTTATGACAGTAGGAGCTTTCTGGGTCTCGAGAACCCTCTGCTGAGCCTGAACAGGTTTATCAGATAGCACCAGTATGGATATGGTTAAGACAAGAAGTCTAATCATTTAAATTCAACCCTCACATCTCTTATTATCTTCAGATTTCCAAACTCATCAGTTACTATCCCTTTGCCTGTAATCTTTATATTGTCCTTTTCCAGTACAACAGGGGCATCACTCTTTATCTTACCTCTTTCAATTCTCAGAGATTCAATCTTTCCAGTTGAGCCATCAGGAAGTTTTATTATCACGCCATCCATGACCTCAGCACCACCTGTTGTTATCTCATATATCCCCATTGGTGCTTTTAATGATATCCTTCGGGATTCAGACCTGAAGGTTACATCGTATATAGTTGCCCTATCATTGTTATCTATTACTGCCCTTGAAGCCTCAAGCCTCCAAAGCTCACCTTTTGAGCTTTCCGTGTTAATCCTTACTCCTTTTAGTTCTTGAAAGGGAAGATTGACCTCTCTCGTAGTTTTCTCCCCCTTCTCAAGAAGAATCCAGAGCATTAAAGAGATAATGATCAGTGCAACAGGGTATGCCCTTTTCACATTTTATTATAACTATTTTTCCTATCAGACTACAGGCCTTAGGCTTTTTTCTAATTTCCTTTGCCTGAGGCCTAAAGCCTAAAGCCTAAAGTGGCCTCTATAAGAGCCTTTCTCATTACCTCAACAGGTGGCTTCTTTCCTGTCCATAACTCAAAGGCAAAGACCCCCTGCCAGAGGAGCATACCAAGCCCATCAATGGTCTGGCAGCCTTTCAGGGATGCCTCTCTTAAAAGCCTTGTCTCCTTATAAATCAGGTCACAGACAATCTGATCTTTATGGAGTAGTTCAATATCCACAGGTGATGGGTCTTCAGGTTTAAGACCAAGAGGTGTTGCATTAATAACTATATTAGCCTCCCTTATAGTTGAAATATCTTCAGCAACTGTTATTTTAGCCCCTGTGACCTTCACATGTCCTTTAAGGTGATTTACCAGGTTCAGGCTCTTTTGTCTGTCTATGTCGTATATGAAGAGCTCTGATGCCTCCTTGCTCAGGTAATAGGCAACAGCCTTTGAAGCACCACCAGCACCAACAATGAAGACCCTTTTACCCTGTGGGGAATAACAATTTTCATTTAATGAGGCCATAAAACCCCTTCCATCAGTGTTGTATCCAATGAGAAGACCTTCTTTATTGACAACGGTATTCACAGCACCTATCTCTTTTGCCTCATCATCTATCCTGTCAAGGAATTTCATTACTGCCTCTTTATGAGGGACCGTCACATTTATACCAGCAATGCCCAATGCCCTTATGCCTTTTATAGCCTCCTCAAGCCTTGAGGGTTCTACAGAAAATGTTACATAACAGTAATCAAGCTCCAGTGCCTCAAAGGCACTATTGTGCATAACTGGCGAAAGGCTGTGCTCAACGGGATAGCCTATGAGACCTGTTACTTTTGTCTTAGCAGTAACCTTCATCTCAATACCTCCAGTGCTTTTATCAATCCTTCAGGTGAGGATTCTATCTTTAAGGTCTTAACTGAAAGGGCCTTTGATATATCATTTATAGTTAATCCATCGAGAAATTCATCTCCGCAACTGTTATTTTCGCCACCACTATCTCTTGTAGTTACATCAGGGATGAGAAGATAATCCCCCTTTTCAACCTTATCAGCAAGGGCCTCTATAATATCCCTTCCTGTGAGGAGCCCTGTCACTGTTACGGTATCACCAAAGAATCTGTTCTTTATCTGGAAGAGTTCTAAGTTAATTCCCTCTTTTTTAAATTGTTCTACATAGGGTATAAGAAAATTGTAGAAGGATTCACCAGTAAAGGTCACGAACCTGTTTTTTGGCGGATTTTTTGGGGGTCTAAGCCTTTTTGCTTTATGTAAAAACTGGGTAACAAGACCCACACCATTTTCGATCTGGGGAAATCCCTCATATCTCTCTACCCCAGGCAGAGGAATCCCTGCCTTAATATAAAGCTCATCAGCTCCATGAACAATATGTCTTCCATATCTCTTTTTAAATGATCTATCAATAGACTCTATTATCTCTATAGCCTTAAGGGCATCTTCCTTCTCAACGGGTTTAAGGGATGACTTATTATACCTTGTGAGCCCTACAGGAACTACAGCTATTGAAGATACATGGGGATAGAGTTTTATAAGGTCTCTTATGGTTTTTTTGAGGTCAGCTCCATCATTGTAACCTGGACAGAGGACTATCTGACAATGCATCTTTATCTTTGCATCTGCAAGGCTCTTTATCTCCTTCAATATATCAGGTGCATCAGGATTTCCAAGCAGGAGGTTTCTTTTTTTTCTATCTGTGTGGTGTACTGAAATATAGAGGGGGCTCAAGCACTGTTGTTTTATACGACTCCTATCTTCGTCTTTTAGATTTGTAAGGGTTATGAAGTTCCCGTGGAGGAAAGAGAGTCTGAAATCATCATCCTTTATATAAAGACTTCTCCTTAATCCCTTAGGGAGTTGATTTACAAAGCAGAATATACACCTATTTTTGCATCTCCTTATCTGGAAAGAACTAACTACTATACCAAGTTCCTCTCCTTCCTTTCTCTCAACCTCAAATTCTTTTATCCTGTCTTTTCTTTTTATCTTTATACGGAGAACGGATTCACTCCCAAAAAAAAGGAGATCAATCGCATCATTTATTTTATTGTTGTTTATTGATATAATGCGATCACCTATTTTCAGGCCTATCCGTTCAGCCAGGGTATCTGTTTTTATTTCTTCAATTATCACTTCTCTGCTCATATAACTTTATGTCTCTTAAGATATAATGGATACATGATATGGTAGCAAGTCCAGCAGTCAGGATATAAATCATAGAGAGAATATTTTTTAATATGTTGAAGTTTAGCGAAGCAAGTATACTAATTATGCAGATTACCTGTAAGGTATTTGAGAGCTTCCCAGCGATTGATGGAGCTACCCTTGTAGAGCCCGTCTGTATATAAAGGGATACCCATCCGAGGATAACTATGAGGTCTCTACTGATTATTATAATTGTCAACCACTTCGGTACATATTCAAGAAAGGTTAGTGATAGAAAGGCACTAACAAGCAGTAACTTATCAGCAAGGGGATCAAGGAATGCACCAAGTGAGCTTCTTTGGTTCTTCAGTCTTGCTATAAGTCCATCAATGGCATCTGTGGCTGAAGCAGCAAGGAATATAAAAAGGCTATAATCAAATCGTTTATATACTATCGTCATTATGAATAATGGTACAAGGAATATCCTCAAAAGTGTTATAATGTTTGGAACTGTTATCATGGTATCTCAACAACCTTGTATGCTTCTGATCTTGAAAACCTTTTGAGTATATCAGATATATATCTTTTTTCGGCATTAATTTCAATCTCATGGCATATATTCTTTGCCTTGTTGAGGAGCTTTATAGCATATCTGTATGAGCCTTTAAGGGCATAAACCTGACCCATTCCAAGGAGTCCATAGACCATGCCCCTCTTATCTCCTGTTGCCTTAAAATTGGCCATTGCCCTGTTAAAATACCACTGAGCAGGTCTTATTTTGTTCTGGACAAGATAGGTCATTCCCATACTCCATAGTGTATAGGCAGAACTTACCTTGTCACCTATTTTACTGTAGAGATTAAGGGCTTTTTTAAAATGTCTTATGGCTTCACTGTATCTGCCCTTCATCCTTAGGGCATTTCCTATACCGCAATGGGAATAGGCTATACCAAATCTGTCCTTGATCTTTTTAAAAATTCTGTTAGCTTTTTTATAATATCTCAGTGATTCTTCATACAAACCAGCAACCCTTGAGGTTCCGCCAAGGCTATTGAGACAATAGCCTTCTGCCTCCTTGTTTCCCTTAAATCTTTTAAGGGCTCTCTTTAGGGTCTTAAGTGCATTATTGAGATCACCTTTTATTCTCAAACCAACACCTTCTGCCCACAGGGAGAAGGCTATTCCGATCGTGTCATTACTTGATTTGTACAATCTCCTTGCTTTCTTAAAATACCTAATTCCTTCTTTCCAGTTACCAAGGGCCCTCAACGATAGGCCTGTACCCATCAATGCATCTGCCTTTGCTGTTTTATCCTTAATTTCATCTGCAATAGAAAGAGAGCTTCTATAGCATTTTATTGCTTCCTTAAATTTACCAAGCATTCTCAGGGTGTCTCCCGTAGCGAGAGAGGCCTCGAGAATACCCTCTTTGTTTTTCTGTTTTTGATAATAAAGGATTGCCTTTTTATATGTATTATAGGCCCTTCTATAATCACACCTGAGCCTTAATGTCTCAGCCTTTTCAAATAGTCTGTCAGCAATTGGTACTTTCGGCACCGACTTCAAGAGACCTTCTTATCTCCTCCATCAAAACTTTATAGTCCTTTGAATTGTAAAAACCAGAGCCCATCACAAGGATGTCTGCACCTGCCTCTGCCACGGTCTTTGCATTATCAAGCTTGATTCCTCCATCAACCTCAATTAGGGTGTCAATGCCTTTTTCCTGAATCATATCTCTAAGTAGCTTTATCTTTTCAAGACACCTTGGTATAAAGGTCTGTCCGCCAAATCCTGGATTGACAGACATAACGAGGACCATGTCAACATCCTCAAGAATATGGTCAAGATTCCATACAGGTGTGGCAGGATTTATTGATACCCCTGGCCTTGCTCCGCTGTCGCGTATCCAGTTAATGGTTCTGTGGAGGTGCCTTAGGGCCTCATAATGAACAGTGAGGAAATCAGCACCTGCTGATATGAAATCCTTTATATATCTGTCAGGCTCTTCAATCATAAGATGGACATCAAGGGGTAGTTTTGTTGCCTTTCTTATAAATTCAACTACAAAGGGCCCTATAGTGATGTTTGGCACAAAGTGTCCATCCATTATGTCAATATGAAGCATATCAGCCCCTGCCTCTTCTGTCTTTCTGATCTCTTCTTCAAGCCTCAGAAAGTTTGCACTCAGAAGAGAAGGTGCAATCCTTATAGTTCTTTCTTTTGAGCTTTTGAGAAAAAAGGCCATAATTGAGCACCCTTACCTTCCTTTTTCACTCAATGAGGGCCAGACTTATATGATAAAAACTCTATGGCCTCTTTTACAAGGCTGAGGTCAACCCTTGTGTTAAAGCAGGGACCAAAGGGCCTTTCATTGGGAATACCAATAACAGGAAGGGGATAGGTATCAACAATCCCACTTGAAAGGTCCCTTTCACAGGCAACAGCAACAATCGCCTCAGGAATTACATCCTTAACAATCCTTCTTGCAAGGGTTCCTCCTGTTGCAACAAAGAGGGATATACCATATTTTTCACCTATGGCTATGAGGTCCTTTATCTCACATCGTCCACATCTTTTACAGAGCATAATGTTGTGGGTGAGTCTTATATCGCACTCATTTATCTGGATACAGTGGGGAAGAAGCAAAAGTATCTTCTTTGCAGAAGGCCTTTCAGCCTTTACGAGCCTGTTGTTCAACCTTATAATAAGGGCCTGAAGGGCTTCCTTTTTTGATTTAAAGAAGGTGCCTATGAACATGAATAGGGGATAGAGGATCTTCAGGATAAATCCCCTTATGAGTCTTTTGCTATTTACCAAGGCGGTCTCCTTTTTTAAGCCTCCTGCCCCTTAAAAAAGAAGGGGCATCCATTGCCCTTTTTCCTTCTGGTTTGACCTCAAGAATCTCAAGGAGGCCCTTTCCTGTTCCCACTATGAACTTTTTTTCTGCCTTTTCTATTATACCGGGCTCACCACTGCCCTCAACAACAGAGGCCTTTGTTATTATAAGCCTTTCTCCATTTAATAATGTATAGGCACAGGGCCAGGGAATGGTGCCCCTAATGAGGTTTCTGATCTCCTCGGCAGTTTTATGCCAGTTAATAAGGCCATCCTCTTTTTTTAATGGAGGTGCATAGGAAGGCTCGCCCTCCTGTTTAACGGGTCTTATCCTTGATTCCCTTATACCAGAGAGGGTCTCAAGGAGAAGTCTCGAGCCAGCCTCAGAAAGTTTCTTGCTGAGGCTAATGGCATCATCGTCCTCTTTTATCTCTATCTCTTTTTGAAGAAGAATGTCGCCAGTGTCAAGCCCTTCATCCATCACCATGGTTGTAACACCTGTTATGCTTTCTCCATTTATAATTGCCCATTGAATTGGTGCTGCTCCTCTGTATCTTGGCAGGAGCGATGCATGGACATTTATACAGTACCTTTCAGGAACCCTGAGTATTTCTGGAGGAAGTATCCTGCCATAGGCAACAACTATTATAAACTCAGGCCTTATCCCTTTCAGTTTTTCTATAAATTCTGGCTCCCTTATCCGTTCTGGTTGAAGGACAGGAATATTATATTTCTGGGCGAGTTCCTTTACAGGTATAGGTATGGGAGTTTTATCCCTTCTGAATTTCTCAGATTGTGTCACAACTAAGGAGACCTCTTCACCAGCCTCTATAAGGGCATTGAGGGAGGGGACTGAAAATTCAGGTGTTCCAAAGAAGATAAGGCCCAATTGTTACCTCGTCACTTATTTGGAATAAAATTATCGATGGGCTTCGAGCCTTCGTTCTTTGAGGATTCGTTTCTTAAGAAGCTCTCTTCTGAAGGGGCCAA
Organism: Thermodesulfovibrionales bacterium; assembly: GCA_036822495.1. GTDB lineage: Bacteria > Nitrospirota > Thermodesulfovibrionia > Thermodesulfovibrionales > CALJEL01 > CALJEL01. The sequence goes on along the minus strand of DAISHO010000027.1, from coordinate 4,578 downwards.
GCCTGTCGAGTATAAGAATGCCTTCAAGATGGTCTATCTCGTGCTGAAGGGCCCTTGCAAGAAGTCCTTCTGCCTCTATCTCCAAGGGTTTTCCATTCCTGTCAAGTCCCCTAACAGCAACCCTGGCTGACCTTTTTACATTCACCACATGACCAGGCACACTGAGACAGCCTTCCTCGGAATCTATTAATTCATCCGTAAGGATTAACTCAGGGTTTATTATTGTCAGCAGAGAAGAGCTTCCATCCTTATAACCTACATCAAGGACAATCAACCTCTTTGAAACCCCTACCTGAGGAGCAGCAAGGCCTATGCCAGGAGCTGCGTACATGGTTTCAATCATATCATCAATAAGCTTCTGGAGCCTTCCATTAATATCCTCAACAGGAAGGGCCTTCCTTTTGAGAACCTCATCAGGAAACTTCCTTATCTCAAGGATAGCCATAATTCATTATACCATACCCTTGCCTAAGAGGTTAATATTCTGTTAAAATTAAATAATGTCTAAGACAGTAATGTTTCTTGATAACCTGAACCCTGAGCAGAAAGAGGCACTTTTACATTGTAAGGGTCCTCTACTTGTCCTTGCAGGAGCTGGAAGCGGAAAGACAAGAGTGATAACCTACAAATTTGCCTACCTCGTAAAGAATAAAAAGCTTTCACCTACCTCTATTTTTACTGTAACCTTTACTAATAAGGCTGCTGATGAGATGAAGTCCCGTATCAGAGATATTCTTAAGGTTGATTGCACCAATTACTGGATTGGTACATTCCATTCACAGTGTAGGCGCATACTCAGGCAAGAAATCAAGACAATTGGGTATAGCCCTGATTTTTGTATTTATGATGAAGAGGATCAATGCCATCTGATTAGGCAGATACTCAAGGAGTTTAAGATGTACGAGGCCCTTTACAAGGGGGTTGCATCAAGGATAAGCTATTTAAAGGCTTCACTAATCACACCTGAAGATTTTTTAGCTTCAGGAGACAGCTATGGTTTTGATGAAAGACTTGCGAGGATTTACAGGAGGTATCAGGAAGAACTTAAGAGGGCTAATGCCCTTGACTTTGATGACCTTATCTACCTTACTGTAAAGTTATTTAAGGAACAGCCGAAGATACTTGAAAGATATCAGGACATATTTTCCTATATACTTGTTGATGAATTTCAGGATACAAATATAGCACAATATTTATTAATAAAACTCCTTGCTTCAAGACATGGCAATATATGTGTTGTTGGTGATGATGATCAGAGTATTTATAAATTCAGGGGTGCTAATGTTGGAAATATAAAAAGATTCGAAGAAGACTTTCCAGGACTGAAGATTATAAAACTTGAAAAAAACTATCGATCCACTCAGAATATCCTTGATGTCTCTGGTGCTGTTATATCAATGAATAAGGACAGAAAGGAAAAGAGGCTATGGACAGATAGGGGTGAAGGAGAGAAGGTATGCTATACACTTTTTGGAAATGAGATTGAAGAGGCAAGGTATATTGCAAAGACAATAAAAGACCTTTACCTCAAAGGGAAATACCAGTTTGGAGATTTTGCCATCCTTTATAGATTGAATATACTTCTGAGAACCCTTGAGGAAGGATTGAGAGCAGAGGGTATTCCTTACAGGGTGGTTGGCGGAGTAAGTTTCTATCAGAGAAGAGAGATAAAGGATATCCTTGCTTATGTAAAACTTGCTTTAAACAAGAATGACAATGTTAGTTTTAGAAGGATAATAAATGTTCCTCAGAGGGGTATAGGTCAGGCAACGCTTTCAAAGATAGAACATGAGGCAAAAAAGAAAGGCGTGAGTCTATTCGAGGCTATGAGACTTATCGTTAAGAGTGAGTCCCTTGCCTCACCTATCAAGGAAAAGCTTATAGAATTTATAAAGTTGATAGAGGAACTTTCAACCTTCGCTGAAGGCAGGGCAGAGGAGATGTTAAGATTCATACTTAATGCTACAAGTTATGCAGATGGACTTGAGGAAGAGAGACTACAGAATATAGAAGAGCTTATATCTTCGGCTGAAGACCTCACAGTAAGGGAGTTCCTTGATAAAGCGTCACTCTTTACAAACCTTGATGATTCTATAGATACAGGTGCTGTTTCTTTGATGACGATTCATATAGCAAAAGGCCTTGAGTTTCCTGTCGTATTTATAGCTGGCCTTGAGGAAGGAATATTACCCTATTTTAAGGTTGCTGAAACAGCCGACGATCTTTCAGAAGAGAGAAGACTTTTTTATGTGGGAATGACAAGGGCAAAGGATCTCCTCTTCCTTACATCAGCAAGACAGAGGCGTTTATATTCAAAACTCCAGCAGCAGGAACCTTCAAGATTCATAAAGGATATTCCAAAGAATTGCTGTTACTGGTTTGAAAAGGTAAGACAGGCCCAGATACCTCAAAAGCAGAAAGAGGTTGTTGTTGCGGAGATTCCTTATCCAGCAGGCTGCAGGGTCAGACACCCCAAATGGGGTATAGGTGTTGTGCGGGATTGTTATGGAGAGGGTGATGACAAAAAGATAATGGTTAATTTTCCATCTGTTGGCATAAAGAGGCTTGCTGTAAAGTTTGCCAATCTGGAAAGGTTATGAAGATTTCACTTAAAGAGGTCAGTCATATTGCCCATCTTGCAAGGCTTGAACTCACTGAAGAGGAGCTTGAAAAATTCTCTATCCAATTAAGCAAGATCCTTAGTTATATGGATAAATTGAATGAACTCGATACATCAAATATAGAGCCTACCTCACATGTTATTCCCATTAAGAATGTCTTCAGGGATGATGTGGTCTTCCCTTCCCTTTCTTCAGAGGAAGCCTTACGGAACTCCCCTGAAAGGACTGATAATTTCTTCAGAGTCCCAAGGATTATAGAGTAAGAGAATGCTTCGCTGTATCCTGAGGGCAAAGATTCATATGGCTACAGTGACAGAGAGTAATCTTCTTTATGAGGGAAGTATTACAATAGATAGGGATATAATGGACAGGGCGGGGCTTCTTCCCTATGAGCAGGTTATGATAAGTAATCTTAACAATGGAGAGCGTTTTGAGACTTATGTAATTGAGGGTGAAAGGGGTTCAGGTATTATAGCCCTTAATGGTCCAACTGCGAGGAAGGGTGTTAAGGGCGATAGGATAATCATATTTAGCTATGCCTATCTCGACGAAGGTGAATTAAGGAATTTTAAACCGACAATAGTTATCCTCGATGAGAGAAACAGGATAATAGAGGTTAGATAACTACAAATTGATAGGGCTTTTAAATGGGGCACAAGGCCTTAAAGGAGGCTTAAAACTTAAGATTAGGCTGAAGGCACTGCTGTCCAAAACAAATTAAAAGGGGCTTTTAAAATAGGCATAAGGCCTCAAAAGAGGCTGAAGGCAATTCCTTAAAGAAAACTTTAGCCTATGGCCTAAAAAGGAGTCCCTTTTTGGGCTCTTTACCCCCTTGTCCTTTTAGGATTTATTTTGGACAAATGTGAGGTTAGATGAAAGGTGATAAGGGCAATAGAAGAGATAGAAAGGATCATAAGGGAGATAGCACCAAATTCAAATGTAGTTATAGAAATCCCGCCTAATCAAACAATAGGGGACATTGCAACCCCTCATGCAATGACCCTTGCAAAAGCCTTTAAAAAACCACCCAGACAGATAGCTTCAGAGATAGTTGAAAGATTAAAGGATTCACCTTTATTCCACTCCATAGAGATCGCCGGGCCTGGCTTTATAAACTTCAAACTCTCGGACAACTATATCCATCAATGGTGCAGAGAGGTATTAAAAGGAGAAAGGTCATCCATTATCAGAATAGACGGAACGGGTAAGAAGATAAATGTAGAATTTGTCAGTGCCAATCCAACAGGACCTCTTCATCTGGGTCATGGAAGGGGAGCTGCTGTAGGGATGGCGATTGTCAACCTCTTAAGAAAGGCTGGTTATTCTGTAACAGCAGAATATTATATTAATGATGCTGGAAGGCAGGTGAGGCTTCTTGGAGAGAGTGTCTTTGCGAGGTATAAGGAACTTCTCGGTATTACATATCCCTTACCCGAGGAAGGTTATAAAGGTGATTATATAATGGAGATCGCCTCGGAGATACTAAATTCTATTGGCTCAAGATATAAAGAATCAACCTTTGAAGAGGCAGCAGATTTCTTTATAAAGAGCTCAGTGAGTATGATGATTAAGCGGATAAATGAAGACCTTTCTTCATTTGGTGTTTTTTTTGATATATACCAGAGTGAGGCTGAGTTATATTCATCTGGTGAGGTTCAGAGGACAATTGATGAACTTAGAGCCAGGGGCTATATCTATGAAAAGGATGGTGCCCTCTGGTTTGCTTCATCAAGATTTGGGGATGATAAAGACAGGGTCGTTAAGAAGAGCGATGGAGATTATACTTATTTTACCTCTGATATAGCCTATCACAAGAAAAAGATAGACAAGGGTTATGACATGCTTATAAATATCTGGGGAGCAGACCATCACGGTTATATCCAGAGATTGCGAGCTGTATTGAAGGCCCTTGATTATCCAGAAGATAGATTAAAGATATACCTTGTCCAGATGGTTA
>DAISHO010000026.1:0-12710 GCA_036822495.1 Thermodesulfovibrionales bacterium | reverse complement strand
CTTGCAGGCTACAGACTACAGGCGATAGATAAGCCTCAGGCTTTAGACAACGGGAAATTAGAAAAAAATCCTCATCGCCTGTTGCCTATAGCCTATAGCCTAAAGGGGTCTGACCTCAGAACTCTGCCTTTTGTTACTCCACCAACTCCGACCTTCTCGCATATTAGAATAAAAAGAGCCCGTATATTCATGGAGCTGGGTCTCAAGGATGAAGCAATAGAGGAGCTTTCCATTCTTATTAATAGATGCCTTCCACCTGTTACTTCACCAGAGGTAGAGATAATAAGGCTGTCAGGCAAAACTGGAGAAAGTAACAGTTCAGGAGAATTTAATGATAAACAATCTGCTGATGGTGCAAGTAATAGTTGGGGAGAAAATAACAGTTTTGGTGGCGAAAGTAACAGTTGCAGTGACCTTCTTTCCAGCATAGGCGTTTTTTACTACAGGACTGGACAATACCACAGGGCTGTGAGCCTTTATTCAAGATTAAAGTCTACACCATCTTTAAAGGATCGGATTGACGAGGTCCTTCTCTACCCTGTTATTTATTCAGACTATATTATTAATGCCTCAAAAAAATACAGTATTGACCCATTTCTTCTCCTTGCCATAGCAAGGGAGGAGAGCAGATATAATCCAGAGGCAATCTCACCTGCTGGTGCTATAGGACTCCTGCAGATTATGCCGTCAACGGCAAGAAGACTTTCTCTGGAAATCAAGAAATATAATGGATCAGTTGGTGGCGAGGAAGCCGTGGAAGCTCAAAGGTTGCATGCCCTTCTCACAGACCCTGCTTTGAATATCGAGCTCGGGGCGTTTTATCTTAGCAGGCTGATTAAAAGATATGGTGTCCTTAGCTATGCCATTGCAGCCTACAATGCTGGTGAGGTGGCTGTTGACTCATGGCTAAAAAATAATTATTCCGATGAGGATGAGTTCATAGAGGATATCCCTTATGGCGAGACCATAAATTATGTAAAGAGGGTTCTTACTACATACGAGAAATATCTGAGGATATACAGGGATAGGTTGCAAAATTAGATAATACACATATCCCTTGACTTTTTCTTTAAGCATGTGTTATTCATAAATAACTTTCGCTGAAGGATTAAGCCACGAAGGCTTAAAAGGACCAAGAAGGTCAGAAAAGCCTTTGTGGCTTTTTATTTTTTAGTGAGAGGTGTGAGATATGAGGAGGTTCAAGAGATTTTTTACCAGATTAGAAATAGTTTTTTCTGTGTTCCTTCTACTCATAAGTCCTTTTATGGCATTTGCCTACCATCCCCTTATAACTGATGATACAGGCACGCAGGGAATGGGAAGATTCCAGTATGAGTTGAATACTGAGTATGGTCATGACAAAGAAGAAGGTGTTAAGACCGAAGAGACAACGATCGGGATGACTCTTACCTATGGAGTGGTTGATAACATTGATATTGCAGTAGGAACTTCTTATCTCTATTTAAAGGAAAGAAATAGAGAGACGATTGAGGAGGATGGGATAGGAGACCTGACCTTCGACATTAAATACAAGTTTTATGAAAAGGATGGGCTGAGGATTGCCTTAAAACCAGGCCTTAGTTTTCCCACAGGTAACTATGAGAGAGGACTTGGTTCAGGAAGGATAAGTGGAAGGATATTTTTGATAATTGATAAGGAGTTCGAGGCTATAACGCTTTTTTTAAATGGGGGATACATTAGGAATGAGAACAAAGTAGAAGAGAGGAAGGACCTCTGGCATATGAGTCTTGCTGGAGAATACAGATTAATGGAGAGCTTTAAGATAGCCTTAAACACTGGCATTGAGACCAATCCTGAAGAAGGCTCAAATACTCATCCAGCCTTTTTGCTTGGAGGTCTTGTTTATTCCCTATCTGATAGTTTTGACCTTAGCGCTGGAATAAAGACAGGGCTTAACAGTGCAGAGACAGACCTGAGTGTCCTTGCTGGAATGACCCTCAGGTTTTAGTTTAGGACAATATTAATGGAGGTGCTTTATGCATATACCAGATGGTTATCTTAGTCCTCAGACATATGTTCCCCTTTATGGAGTAAGTGCCCTTTTCTGGGCTATGAGTCTTAAAAAGCTCAGGAGAGAGCTTTCTGAAAAAGAGATACCCTATCTTGCAATGGCAGGTGCCTTTTCATTTTTAATCCAGATGTTTAATATCCCGATTCCTGGTGGAACTACAGGTCATGCTGTCGGTGGCGCAATAACAGCTATCCTTTTAGGACCATGGGCTGCTGTAATTGCTATAAGCACTGTGCTGATTATACAGGCCATTGTGTTTGGAGATGGCGGTATAACAGCAATTGGAGCTAACTGTTTTAACATGGCTGTTGTTATACCCTTTGTCTCTTACTGGATATTCAGGTCAATGGCAGGTAAAAATATGCTGGGGGCGAAAGTTCAGGATGGTTCAAAAAGGGTCTATATTGCTGCCTTTGTTTCTGGATATGTGGGACTTACTGCTGGAGCTATTCTAACTGCTATTGAATTTGGGATCCAGCCATTGATTGCCCGTGCTCCCGATGGAAGACCTCTTTATGCCCCTTATCCTTTAAAAATAGCTATTCCTGCTATGGCAATAGAACACATGTTATTGTTCAGCATCGTTGAAGGTATCATTACAGCAGCCATACTCAGATATTTTATAAAACATGAGCCATCATTGGTGGCGAAGTAAAACTGGAGGTGGGTGATGTTAACCTCATTTCACAGGAGACTTGTAATATTTTTATTAGTTCTTGCAATACTCAGTCCCCTTGGTATTGTCCTTCCTGAGGTTTTTAAAGCAGGAGATGCCTGGGGTGAATGGGGTCTTGAGACGATTCAGGAGATGCTGGGTTTTGTGCCTGAGGGCATGAAAAGACTCGCAGAGCTCTGGCGAGCTCCTGTGCCAGACTATAATCTTGGTGGAGAGGAATCCCCTCTTATTGTAAAGGTGTTGTCTTATATACTATCAGCCCTCATAGGGATAGGATTAGTAGGAGGTGTCATATTTATTGTTGGACGGCTACAGCAAAACCACAGGCTAAAATAGGCTATAGGCTACAGGCTATGGGAAATAAAAAATATCCTGAAGCCTAAAGCCTGACGCCTGTAGCCTGTTCTTCAGCCTTATGCCCATTCAAAACTTTATTTTGGACAGGTATGGAGGCGAAAGTAACAGTTGATGAAGAGCTCATTTATAGATAAGGGACTCAGGTCAGTATCATTTATTAAGGGTGTGATTGGAGTTTTTCCTCAGGATGGACCTTTAAGACAGTGGAGTTCTGAGATAAAGGTTATTTCATCTCTGGTAATTATAGTTATGACCAGCCTTTTTCAGGAGATTGGTTCTGAGCTCGCTTTATCTTTTTTCCTTATCAGCATTGTGGTATTTTTTACGCAGGGCTTAAAGGATTATCTTAAGAGGGTTTTGCCTCTTACTTTATTTTTCGGTCTAATTCTTAGCCTACCAGCATCCCTTAATATATTTGTAGAAGGAGACCTCGCTATCAGGCTATTCAGCCTGAGGAAAGTAGATATCTGGATATATCACATACCAAAGGATATCGGGATTACCTATCAAGGAATGGAGAGGACTGCTGTCCTAACCCTGAGGGTTTTCAATGCCCTGAGCACAGTCTTTATCCTTCTTAAAACAACTACCTTTGAAGAGATAATCTTAACCCTAAAAAGGTTCAGAATTCCATGGACTTTTCTTCTTATACTCATGCTATCATACAGATATATCCTTATATTTGCAAAGGTAGTAGAGGATTTTTATCTTGCTAAAAAGGCGAGATTCCTTGGAAGGGCTGATAGGACTTTTATAGAGAACTGGATTGCCAGCAGGGTTCATTTTTTATTCCGAAAGACACAGGTATTATCAGAGGAGATTACCCGTGCAATGAAGGCAAGAGGTATGGATATCAATCAGAAGTCACCAGCCAGAAGTACTTCTTCTGCCTTCTGCCTTCAACCTTCAGCCTCTTTAGCTCTACATAATGTATCTTACTCTTACAATGGCAATATCCCTGCCCTTCAGGATGTTTCTGTTGATATAAATCCCCTTGAAAGATTTGCCGTAGTTGGAGCAAACGGAAGCGGCAAATCAACCCTTCTCAAGGTAATGGCAGGACTCCTTGTGCCATCTTCTGGCAAGGTAGAATTTAAGGGAAAAGAAGTTACAGAAGAATCCCTGAAGGATATGGAATTTCTAAGACAGTTCAGAGGTGCCATAGGCTTTGTTTTTCAGGACCCTGATGTCCAGCTTTTTTCAGCAACAGTATTAGATGAGTTAATGTATGGGCCATTACAGCTCGACCTTTCAGAAGAAGAGGCAAGAGAGAGGTCCCTTCAGGTAATGGAACTCCTTGATATAAAGGCATTGAAGGACAGACCCCCTTATATGCTTTCAGGAGGAGAGAAAAAGAGGGTTGCTATAGGTTCTGTCCTTACTATGAACCCCGAGATAATACTCTTTGATGAGCCCACATCAGGTCTTGACCCGAGGACCCAGTGCAGTCTTGTTGAGCTAATGGTTTACTTAAATTCAGAGGCAAAGAAGACTATAGTGATAGCAACCCATGACCTCAGCCTTGTTCAGGAGCTTGAGATGAGGGTAGCTGTATTAAGTGAAGAACACAGGATTGAAAAGATTGGGCCTGCCGAAGAGATACTTAATGACCAGGAACTTCTTCTCAGGGTTAATCTCATTCATGAACATCTCCACTATCATGGAGATAGAGTACACAAACATCTTCATTCTCATTGTTTTTTCCACAGGCATTAAATAGATTAATATGGTTGGTCGAAAGTAACACCTATTCTATGGAGCTGGAGGAAACATGGAGGAACTAAAAAAACTCGAGACCCTTCTTAAACACTGGTTAGAGCATAATAATGAGCATGCCGAGACCTATCTTAAATGGGCTGAAAGGATAAACACACCTGAAGTCAGGGGTATCCTTGGTAATGAGAGGGCTGATGAGTTATTGGACATTCTTAAGCAGCTTCGGACAAAGACAATAGACCTAAATCAGTTTTTCAAAAAGGCAATAGAAAAATTGGGATAATGGAAAAGTTATAATGGTTATGGTGAAGTCTTTGTCACAAGGCCTGATAGTAACCTTCCCGAGAACTGGCATGTAGGTATTTATTAATTCCCCTCTTAAATCTTCTTCTGGTTTTTTTACCTGATGGGTAATATTTTATATCACTAAAAATCCTTTTAGTTAATGGCATAAGTAATAGTTGTTAATGGCGTAAGTAATAGTCCAGAGGAGTTTTTTAATTTTTAAGGTTCTCCATCGGCAAGCTGGGGGATAACACTTGCACATCGGAGGTGAAGGGGCCCATTTTCAGTGTCAACTTTTACTTATGCTACTGTTTTTATACCATGGTTTATTCGACTTGTACTGGTGGTGATGTCTTAACCTGAAAGAGAAATTCCATTGACACAAACTTTAATGGTTTCTTATACTTTATAAACAAGCTACAGGCTACTTTAGGCTATAGGCTGAAGATAGGCTACAGGCTATAGGCGACAGGGCGGAAGTAAGCATGATAGGGGTTAGGGATGGATGTTAGACGCCGGTAGGCTAAAGTTGCCTGATCGCTAATCCAAAGGGAGGTAATCATGGAACTGAAAGGGTCAATAGTAGCAATAGTAACACCATTCAAGAATGGGAAGGTAGATGAAAAAGCCCTCGGAGACCTTATTGAGTGGCATATAAAAGAAGGAACCCACGGAATAGTCCCCTGCGGAACAACGGGTGAATCAGCTACCCTTGATTACGAGGAACATTACAGGGTGATTCAGTTTACCATAGAGGTAGTAAGGAAGCGAATACCTGTCATTGCTGGAACTGGTGCAAACTCAACAGATGAGACTATAATGATTACAAAAAAGGCTGAAGAATATGGTGCTGATGCAGCCCTTCTTGTGACACCCTATTATAATAAACCAACTCAGGAAGGACTTTACAGGCATTACAAGAAGGTGGCTGAGAGCACAGGGCTTCCCCTTGTGCTTTACAATGTGCCTGGCAGGACGGGTGTAAATCTTCTTCCCCAGACAGTGGCAAGGCTTGCGGAGATAAAAAATATTGCTGGCATTAAAGAGGCAACAGGTGATATGAAACAGGTGAGTGAGCTTATAAGACTCTGTGGAGACAGGATTACTGTTATTTCAGGTGATGATTTTACTACCCTTCCTCTACTCTGTCTTGGTGGCAAGGGTGTTATATCCGTTACAGCAAATGTTGCTCCAAAGGATGTAGCAGGGATGTGTAATGCCTGGTTCAGAGGTGATATAAACGAGGCAAGGAGGCTTCATTATAAACTCGAGCCGTTAAATCAGGCTATGTTTATAGAGACAAATCCTATACCTGCCAAAACTGCCCTTGCTATGATGGGCAGGATTTCGGAGGAATTTCGACTTCCCCTCTGTGAGATGTCTCCACAGAATAAGGAAAAATTAAAGAAGGTGCTTCAGGATTATAGGCTGATTTGAACTCCTATTTCTTTTCTATCCTCGGGAAAAGAGGAGGTCCTTTTTTTATGAGCCTTCCAGATGGTAGCCTTCCCCATTCAAATTCTTTTGAGTCTGTTATCTTTATTGTATCGTAACCAAGAGATCTATATATTGCTTCACCAGTCTGGGGCATAAATGGATAAATATAAAGACCTATAAATCTCAGGCCTTCGAGGCATGTGTAAAGGACCTTTGAGAGGTCTGCTTTCCTGGCTGAGTCCTTTGCGAGATGCCAGGGCTGCATGGTGTCTATGTATTTATTAAGTCTGTCTACAAGTTTCCATATACATTCAAGGGCTTTATGGTAGGCTACTTCCATAAGGGCCTTTTTTACCTCCTCAAGGATCCCTTCAGCAAGGGCTGCTATCTCCTCATCTGTTGAGCTATTTTCTGGCACAATACCATTAAAATACTTCTCTGTCATGGCAATGGTCCTCTGGAGGAGATTCCCGAGGTCATTGGCAAGGTCTGTGTTTATCCTGTTAATCATTGAGTCTCTGGAGAAATCTCCATCAAGACCAAAGGGGACTTCTCTTAGTAGAAAGTATCTGAAGGCATCAACACTAAATTCTCTTATCACCTCTTCTGGATTTACCACATTTCCAAAGGACTTTGACATCTTCCTGCCCTCAACAGTCCACCATCCATGGGCGAAGATATTTCCTGGTAGAGGTAATTCAAGAGCCATGAGCATAGTTGACCAGTAAACAGCATGGGTCATGAGGATGTCTTTTCCAATTAAATGATGGTCTGCTGGCCACCAATCGTATCCAGAAGGTGCAAGATATTTTATTGCAGAATAATAATTCACAAGGGCATCAAACCATACATATGTAACATAGTCATTATCAAAGGGGAGTTCTATACCCCAGCTAAGTCTTGCTTTGGGTCTTGATATACAGAGGTCTCCAAGAGGCTGGGTTTTAAGAAAACCAAGAACCTCATTCCTCCTTGTCTCTGGAAGAATGTAACCTGGATTTTCTTCTATGTATCTTATGAGTTTTTCTTGGTATCTGCTCATGAGAAAGAAATAATTATCTTCAGAGATAAACTCTACAGGCCTTCCGCAATCAGGACACTTTCCTTCTACAAGTTCTGTATCCCGCCAGAACCTTTCGTCAGGGATGCAGTACCAGCCTTTATAGGTCCTTTTTACTATCTCACCTTTTCTCCATAGAACATCGAGCAACTCCTGAACAATTTTTTTATGTTCTTCATCAGTGGTTCTTATAAAGGCATCATTAGAGATATTGAGCTTACTCCATAAGGTCTGAAAGTTTTTTACCATTATGTCAGCATGCTCTTTTGGAGAGAGGCCTTTGCTTTGAGCAGCCCGTTCCACCTTCTGGCCATGTTCATCTGTGCCTGTAAGAAAAAAGACCTTTTTACCCATGAGCCTCCAGAACCTTGCAAGGACATCAGCAGCCACTGTTATGTAGGCATGACCAATATGGGGTATGTCATTTACATAATAAATGGGTGTTGTAATGTAAAATGTAGGTTTTTCTTTCATTCCCTGTCCTCTATGAGCATGTAGTCTTCTGACTCCTCCATGCCTTCTTCATACTCATAACTCAGACAACACATGAGTCTTCCGCAGAGTCCTGATAACTTACCAGGATTCAAAGTAAGCTCTTGTTTTTTTGCCATCTTTATTGATATTGGTGCAAAATTCACAAGAAAGGTTTTACAGCACACCTCACGCAATCCACATACTCCTATTCCGCCAAGGGCCTTTGCTCCATCCCTCACACCAATCTGGCGCATCTCTATCCTTGTCCTGAATTTGGCTGCAAGGTCCTTTACCAGTTCCCTGAAGTCAATCCTTCCATCAGCCGTGAAGTAGAATAATATCCTTTTTCTATCAAGGGTGGCCTCTGTACAGATTAGTTTCATAGGAAGGTTTCTGTGCCTTATCCTTTCAAGACAGAACTCATAGGCCTCTTTCTCGAGTTCTTTGTTTTTTTCTCTCTGCTGGAGATCCTCCTCCGTGGCCTTTCTCAAGACCTTTTTGAATGTCTGGCCTTCTTTACTACCATCTCTTACTTCGCTATCGGGGATCTCCTTGGGTCCGAGAATAACCTTTCCAATTGACAGACCCATATCTGTTTCAACGACAACCTCGTCCCCTGGCTTCAGGTCTATACCATCTGTATCAAAATCGTAAAGCCTCGAACAGGGCTTAAATCTAATGCTTACTATCTTCATAGCTTTCTCTCAAAATACTCACAATATAGTTCCATGTTATCTTCTGGTTAAGATTAAATTGCATAAGGTTTTTAAGGTTTGAAAGTTTTTTGTAATTCTCTATTATAACCTGCAGATACTCATCTATTCCAGATGAAATATAACTTACAAGCCTGTTTCTGAGGAAGATAAGAGCTATATCAATAGACATTAAAAGTTCTTCCCTATCCTGTGGTGGGGAATTGGTGAGTTGGTGAAGGTCTGATTTCTGACCTCCACTGTTACTTACGCCACCAAAACTGTTACTCACGCCACCAAAACTGTTACTTACGCCACCCACGAGCTCTGAGATTTGTTTTATGGTCTTCCGATATTTATCAAATCCTTCCTCTGCTATTAGACCTGGCCTTCCTTCTATTAAGAGACTTAAGGCGTCTGTAAGACAACTGTTACTTTCGCCACCAAAACTGTTACTCACGCCACCCATGATTTCTGATATCTGTTTTATAACTTCAGAGCTTTCTTCTTCACTTAGAGGTGTGAAAGGGATTCTTACGCATCTTGAGCGAATAGTATCGGGCAACATGTCTGGCCGTTCCGTGATAAGGATAATCAGGGAATCCTCTGATGGTTCTTCAAGGGTCTTCAAAAGGGCATTGGCAGCTGAGATGTTGAGCTTATCGGCATCGTCTATAATAACACTCTTTATCCTTGCTTCATAAGGGCTCATACTTAAAAAATCTATGACTTCTCTTACAGTCTCAATCTTAATCTGGGTACCTTCAGGTTTTATAAAAAGGAGGTCAGCAAAGTTGAGGTTATCTATGAGTTGACAGGGTCTGCAGATGTCACAGCAGTCTATTTCGCCTGCAATATTCCCCTGGTGGTGCAAGTAACAGTTGTTTCGACAGTTAAGGACCTTTATGAGGGTCTTTGCCATAAGGAACTTTCCCACGCCAGGTTCTCCAGTGAATAAAAGGGACTGGGGTAGTCTGCCCTTTTTGAGCATGCCCTGAATTATCCTTTTTGCCTTTTGCTGTCCTACAATATCCTTAAAGGCCATGAGAGCGGAGCTCAGAGTTCAGAAGTCAGTAATCGGAATTTATGGAAAAATTTATTCCTCAGCATCTGACCTCTGACCTTCGACTTCTGAAATCTGTTTTTCTACTTCTTTTAAAATAAGGGCGTGTATCTCTTCAATCGGTTGTTCAGCCTTTATTATTCTAAACCTTTCTGCCTCCTGAGCTGCAATCTCAAGATATCCCATCCTTACAGCCCTGTGGAATTCAAGGGATTCCCTTTCAAGCCTGTCAAGTTCTTTAATGGAAGAATGTCTTCTGAGCCCTACCTCTGGTTCTATATCAAGAAGAAATGTAATATCAGGTTTAAGCCCCTGCCTTGCAATCTCATCAAGCCTTTTTATTATATCGATGTCTATGCCCCTTCCATAACCCTGATAGGCAAAGGTAGAGTCCATAAATCTATCGCATATAACAATATAGCCTTCCCTGAGGAGAGGCTTGAGCTTTTCCATTACATGCTGAACCCTTCCTGCATTGTAAAGAAATAACTCTGTGAGGGGATGAATATTTTCCTGGTCTTTATCAAGAAGGAGCTTTCTCAATTTAATGCCTATCTCTGTGCCACCCGGTTCTTCTGTGAGAACTACTAATCTCCTGGTCTTTATAAGATACTCATAAAGGAGCCTTGCCTGTGTGGTCTTTCCGCATCCCTCTATACCTTCAAAGGTAATGAAGAGGCTCATAGTATCTCCTCTTTTATCCTCCAGAGGATCTGGATAATCCTGTGAGACTCCTCCACTGTCCTTGAGCCCATGCCGCAGGAAGGTGTGAGAAGGAACTGGCTTCTGAGAAGTCTCTCAGGAATAAATTTAGAAAGGGTTTCTATCTGCTCAAGGAGTCTTTCTTTAAGGGAGTTTATATCTTCCGAATTTATTGCCTCAGTTGTTGGCACAGCACCCCAGGCAAGGTAACCACCACTTTCAAGAAATTTGAGGAGAGGTTCGGAAGATGCGAGGATTGAAGAAAAGTGGTCATAGGAATCAAAACTGAGAACCCTCACACCAGATCTCAGGACAATTTCCCAGTCAGCCCTTCCGCAACAATGAATACCTGAAATAGCACCGGCTGAATTTATAGAACTTATTAATTCTCTGAGGAGTCTTTCAACCTCTGATGGATCAATTGAGAGATAGGCGCTTCCTCCAATAACTGAAAGGATTGGTTCATCTACAAAGAGCACCACATTATCTGCCTGAGGTTTCAATGCCTGAATCTGCCATCTTGCCTTCGCCTTGAGAACCATCAGGCTTATCTCTCTTAGCTCTTCATCAAAATATACAGGATTTCCATCCTTAAGCCTTATGCCGAGTGTATAGGTCAGAGGACCTGTTATCTGACCTTTGAGGAACTTAAATCTCCTCTGTCTTGTCCTTCTTATAAACTCATGAAGTCCCGTAGCAAAATCCTCTGATATAGCAAGCGTTGTCGCCTCTGTATAGGTTTCATAAAACCTCTCAAGCTCTTCCTCAGAATCCCTTGATGCCCATACAGAACCATCTGGTTCTATCCTTATCTGGGGCATACCTTCTGAGAATTGTGGGACCATGCCTTCAAGTATTGACCTTCTCGGAAGTTGGGGCCAGAAGGGTATATCAAATCCCCTGAGTACAGTCTCCACTGCCTCAGCAGGACTCTGGTGAGGAAGGCTTCCTATTCCTGTGGTGCTTCCTGATGCAAACATGGGTTGTTATCCATTAGAATTTTAAGGTCTGAAGGCCTCTGGAAGAAGTTCAGAGATAGAGTACTTTTTTATCCCACCACTTCCTGATACATAGATTTCTGCATCCATTGCATATTCAAATATAAATTGTCTGCAGGACCCGCAGGGAAGACAGTGCTCCCTTTTTGCTGAAACAATGGCAATTGCCTTTATATCTGTTTCTCCCTCTGATAGGGCATTGAGTATGGCAACCTTTTCTGCGCAGAGGCTCATCATGAGAGAGGGATTTTCAAAATTGGCTCCAGTATAGATTCTACCGGAACCGCAGAGGATAGCAACGCCAACACCGAATCCTGAATAAATAGGCCTTGCAAATCTCAAGGCCTCCTCTGCCTTATTAATGAGTTCGAGAACTGTTACTTTCGCCACAGACAATCAATACCTCAATATCTCAAGATAATCCTTCAGATCCTCTGCATCGTCACCCTTTGCCTTTAAAAGCCTCTCTTCCATGTCCTTTATTGCCTTAAACCTGTCTCCGCCATAGAGGGGATCCCTTTTGAGGGCCTCTTCCATATAAGAGGCAGACTCTCCATACATGGCCTTCTTGTTATAACACAGGCTCAGTCCAAGGTATGCCCTGAGGAAATTCGGATTCCTTTTAAGGGCCTTCTGGAAGGCATCTATGGCATTATCGTATTTTTTCAATCTGTAATAGACAAAGCCAAGATTTGTGAGGGCAATCTCTGGGGTCTGGTAAAGGGGGTTTTCTATTGCCTTATTAAACTCCTCTATTGCCTCATTCCACCTCTTCTGGCTCGCATAGACAGTCCCAAGATTATTCCTTGCATCAGAGAATCTCTTGTCTATGGATATTGCTTTTTTAAAATGTTTTATAGCATTTTCGTAGTCCTCAAACTGGAAGTATAGAAGTCCCAGTAGATTGAGAACCTCTTTGTTGCCAGGATCAATGTCTTTTGCCTTCTGAAGTTCCACAAAGGCCTTCTGGAGCTCTCCCTCTCTCATGTAGGAGGCACCAAGTTTATAGTAGAAATCTGCCTCCTTTTGAGAGACGCCACCACAGCCTGACAGAACAGTTACTTGCGCCACAAACAGGCTTATGGTGATAGCCAGAACTGGAGATAAACTTATTCGCATGGTCACACCTGTCTAAAATAAAGTTTTGAATAGGCATAAGGCCAAAAACAGGCTACAGGCTTCCTATAGGCTATAGGCTACAGGCTATAGAATTTTTCC
>DAISHO010000025.1:0-12729 GCA_036822495.1 Thermodesulfovibrionales bacterium | reverse complement strand
CCATATAAAGCCCATACTGAGGAAGATAATTTCTTTCTGTCCAGATATAAGATTCCACACTCCCAATGGCCTTCATGCAAGATTTATAGATGAGGACCTCGCAATACTTATGAAAAAGGTAGGTTTTAAGACAATTCGTGTGAGTCTTGAGACCATATCACCTGACCTCCAGGAAAAGACAGGAGGAAAGGTAAAGACAGATGAGTTCAGGAACTCAATAGAGTTATTGAAAAAGGCAGGATTTACAAAGAAAGAGATTGGTGTCTATCTCATGTTCGGACTTCCCGGTCAGGGTTTAGAGGAAGTAATTGAAGGTATAAACTTTCTGAAGTTACTGAATGTAAGGATTCATCTCACAGAATATTCTCCAATTCCTGGAACCCCTCTGTATAAAGAGGCTGTATCACAGGGCTTAATCCCTGAGGATATAGATCCCCTTCTCACAAATAACTCAGTATATTATTATCTCTTTTCAGGTTATGATATAAAGAAACTTGAAAGGTTGAAGCTTGAGGTAAAAAAATACAATGAAAACTAAGGAATCTCTATATCCAGTAGCCATAAGGCTCAAAGAACTCCTCATAGAGGTTTCACCTGTTATAGAAGAATACACCCGGCAGGTCTGCCCTCAATGTCATGATGTCTGCTGTAAACAGAAGCATGCGATCCCTGAAGAAAGGGATATCCTTTACCTGAGGCTTATTGGACTTTCCATGCCATCTATTGATGATAGAGATCATGAAGAGACCTGTCAGTTTCTCGGAGAAAAAGGATGCATTAAGCCAAGGTGGCAGAGACCTCTCAGGTGCACCTGGTATTTCTGTGAGGCCCTTCTTAAGGCAATAGACGAGGGAGACCAGAGAAAGGCTCGAAGGCTCATTGATATGATAAAAGAGATTGTTCATTTAAGTGGAAAACTCACATCTGTCCAAAATAATTCTTAAAGGGGCATTGAGGCCGAAAAAGCACAAAAGGCGACTCCTTAATGTAACTTGTTAAGTAGCCTGTCAAAACCTTAATAGACCTCACAAAGATTGTAAATAACCTCATTCTACCATTAAAAATAAATTCTGTCGCTTCTTTTGTGTTTTTGAGGCCTTATGCCCTTTTTAAGAAGTTCATATCAATTGGTTTGGACAGCAGTGTGGAAGACTTTTGGAAGCTAAAAGAGACTCACCTGACCTTTGAGCTCAATCCTTTCTGGTTCTTCAAAGATCCTCACCTTTCCATACTCACCATCATAACCGGGTGCTATATAAACCTTTCCAGTTCTCATTCTCTCAATCGCTTCTCTCAATAAAGGAGCTTCGCCTTCCATATAATCAAGAGGCAAATCCATTAATATCCTGAATTCATTCCCGAACTTACTCAGGAGCCTCAGATATTCAGCCTCGACCTTCTTGCTGTTTGGACCTACATTCATAACCTCTGCCAAAATCTCAGGAAGAGGAATAATAGAGAAAAATTCTGGTGCGGATGGAGGTCTGAAGCCCTCCCGCCTGTCAGCAAGCCTCTCCACCCTGTGCATCACTCCAACTGTAACAGGCCTTCCGCAAACAGGACACTGATAGTTATGCTTTATCGTCTCTTTTGGAGAAAGCCTCACTCCACAGGTCCTGTGGCCATCAAAGTGGTACTTACCCTCTTCAGGAAAAAACTCTATTGTTCCCTTAAAACCCTTCTTTGTCTTTATAGAGTTTATTATCTCCTTATAAGAGAGGCCTGTTTGAAAGATATTTGCCTCTCTGCCAATCTTTCCAGGTGAATGAGCATCAGAATTGGAAATCAGTGTAATCCTGTCAAGGCTTGAGAGCCTCCAGTTCATGGGTGGGTCAGAAGAAAGACCTGTCTCTATGGAGTAAACAAAAGGGGTTAATTCTTCAAAACACTCCTCAAGAGAATCAAAACCAGACTCTGCACCAAAGACTGAGAAGTGGGGTGTCCAGGCATGGGCTGGGATAAGAAGGATATCCTCTGATATATCAAGGACGATCTTCAAGAGTTCCTTTGCATCAAGGCCGAGTATTGGTCTTCCGTCTGCTGATAGGGAACCAATCCTTGAAAGCCTCTTGTTTAATTCCATTACCTCAAGAAATGAAGGTGCAAGGATAAGAGAGTGAACCTTCCTCAATCTTCCATTCTTGTTGTATATACAGCTCACCTCACCTGTGAGCATAAAATAGACCTGAGACCTGCAAAGCTCAGGGATATTGTCCTTATTCTCGAATTCCTCTTTCAAGACAAGGAGTCCGTTGTCAGAAGGGTCAAGTTTTTCCTTTAATTCAGTGAGCCACCCAGGATGGGTAAAATCACCTGTACCTATGACCTGAAGGCCCTTTAACTGGGCCCATCTCCAGAGGGCCTCTGGTGACATGTCAGGACTTGTTGCCCTTGAATATCTTGAATGGATATGGAGGTCAGCAATAAAGGACATGAAGGATTTTAACACTTGACTTTAAGTTTTGCAACTGTCAAAATATAAACATTATGAATAGGGGTATCCCCCGCAGCTTAGGGGGCCAAGGGAGTGGATATGATAAAAATTTTTCCTTAGATTAGATTCCCTGTAGTAGCTACAGGGAAATTTAATTTTATCTAAACATAGGAGGGTAACATGAAAGGAGTAATTGTTAAGTGCCTTGCTGACATGGTCACAGAGAAGTTTGGAAAAGAAAAATGGGAGGAAGCCCTTGAAAAAGCGGGTCTTAAAAGAACAACGGTCTTCCTTGCTACAGAAAATGTTGATGATGCAGTTGTACTCAGGATGGTGAATTCTGTATGCGATATCCTTGGCATAAACCTCCAGCAGGCTGCTGATGCCTTTGGTGAATACTGGGTATGTAATTTTGCACCAAAGATCTATTCTGTCTATTACAAAGGCGTAAATTCAGCTAAAGAATTTCTCCAGAAGATGGACAAGGTCCATGAGATATCAACCCAGAATATACCTGATGCAAGGCCTCCAAGATTTGGCTATCAATGGAAGGACGACAAAACCCTGATTATGACCTATAATTCTAAGAGAGGGCTCATAGATATAATGATAGGTCTCATTAAGGGAGTGGGAAAGTATTACAAAGAGAATCTTAAGGTAACAAAGCTCGGCCCGGATAAGGTGGAAATAATATTCCCGTAATTCAGGAACCAACACTCCCTTGACCATGAGGTGGCTACTTGCTATCCATTTAAACAAGAGGGCTGAGCATGAATAATAAGACCAAAAACTGAAGCCTAATTAAGGGGGGTTTATGAAACGGGTATTTATCAATACAGAGAGATGTACTGGTTGTAAGTCCTGTGAGATTGCCTGCGCAGTTCAGCACTCAAAGTCAAAAAACCTCTTCACAGCTATATTTGAAGATCCACCACCTCAAAAAAGGACCTATGTTGAACAGGTGATTAACCTCTCCTATCCCACAAGATGCATGCACTGCATAGACGCTCCATGCATAAAGGCCTGTCCGAGAAGTGCTATGGGATGGGATAAGGAACTTGAAAGGGTAACGGTTAATAAAGACAGATGCATAGGATGCTTTATGTGTGCAATGGTCTGCCCCTTTGGAGCAATATCTATAAGAAGACCGCAGGGGACTGCCCTTAAGTGTGACCTCTGTGGCTCAAGACTCAGGGAAGGAATGATCCCTGCCTGTGTAGAGGCCTGTCCAACAAAGGCCCTTGTCTTTGGAGAGATTGAAGAGCTTTCAAAGGCAAAAAGGATAGGAATGGCTGAGATAATTGCTTATTCAAAGAAAGAATTGACAGAGGGCACAACCCCTCTTGAATTATTAAAAAGACTCGGAGGTAGATAGGATGGAAAAGAACCTTGATAGAGCAACCCAGAGCCTTATAGAAAGGGCTAAGGCAGGAAGAATAGAAGTCTCCTTAGACAGACTCCAGAGGCAATCTCCCCAGTGTGGATTCGGTCAGCTCGGTACATGCTGCAGAATCTGCTACATGGGGCCCTGCAGGATTGATCCTTTTGGTGAAGGAGCCACTCAGGGAGTCTGTGGTGCGGGAGCAGATACCATTGTTACAAGGAATCTCCTTCGAGAGGCTGTTGGTGGTGCCGCATCCCATGTGGGCCATGCAAGGCATGTAATACTCACCCTTAAAAAGGCTCTTGAAGGAAAGGCACCATACAAGATAACTGATAAGGATAAACTTGTGGAGGTAGCCTCTGGTCTTGGTATAAAGACTGATGGAAGACCTGAAAAGGACATATTAAATGAGATACTGGATAAGGCCCTTGAGGATATTACAAGACAGGATGGCTCAAGCATGAACTGGCTCAGATTCAGGGCACCCAGGAAGGAATATGAGCAATGGGAAAGGCTCGGCCTTCTCGTATCCAATGCCCACAATGAGATAGAAGAGGCAATGCACAGGACATCAATGGGGAATGATGCTGATCCAGTAAATCTCCTCCTTGCTACTTTAAGGATAGGGATTACTGATGGTTATGCTGGTCTTCACATGGCAACAGACCTTCATGACATAATGTTCGGCACACCTCAGGTGAGGGCTATTGAGGCAAATATGGGAGTCCTTGACAAGGACAGTGTGAATATAGCCATGCATGGCCACAATCCTGTACTTTCAGAAAAGATCCTTGAATGGGCAGGAAGGCTTACAAAGGATGCTCAGCTGACAGGCGCAAGGGGAATAAATGTTGTAGGAGTCTGCTGTACTGGTAATGAGCTTACCATGAGGCACAATGTGCCAATGGCAGCCCATAATCTTCAGGCAGAGCTTCTGATTCATACAGGTGCAGTTGATGCTATGGTTGTTGATATGCAGTGCATATGGCCCTCCATAACAAAGGTGGCTGAATGCTATGGCACAAAAGTCGTTACAACAGAATCTTTTGTCAAGATCCCTGGTGCAACGCACATACAGTTTGAACCTGAGACAGCTGATGAAGAGGCAAAAAGGATTGTTGGCCTTGCCATAGAGGCCTTCAAAAACAGAAAGGGTAAAGAGGTCTTCATACCATCTGAAAAGAGTAAGGCCTTTGTGGGATTCTCTGTTGAGGCGATACTCAGCGTCCTCAAAAAGCTCAATCCCTCAGACCCTCTAAAACCTGTGATTGATAATATCGTTAATGGAAACATCTATGGTGCCACTGGATTTGCTGGATGTCCAAATCCAAAGATAAGGGATACCTTCATGACAGAAAAGATGATGAAGACATTGCTCAAGAATAATGTCCTCATAGTCACAACAGGATGCACTGCCCACATAGCAGCTCAGGCAGGCCTTATGACTCCAGAGGCTACAGAGAGATATGCTGGAGACGGACTGAAGGCAGTCCTGAAGGTTCTGGGAGATGCAGCAGGCCTTGGAGCACCACTTCCACCTGTATGGCATATGGGCTCCTGCGTTGATAATTCAAGGATTGCCAATCTCCTTCGTGCCCTTGCTGAAAAACTCAATGTAAGGATAAGTCAGCTACCAGTAGCTGGCTCAGCACCTGAGCTCATAACTGAGAAGGCCGTTGCAATAGGCTCGTGGCTTCTGAGCCTTGGCCTCCTTGTACACATCGCACCACCTCCAAGGGTTCTCGGAAGTCCTGTTGCGACAAAGGTCCTTACAGAAGACCTTGAAGGTATTACAGGTGGGAAGGCCTTTGTAGAGTCTGACCCTGAAAAGGCAGCCCTCGGGATCATTACTCATATAGAGAAGAAGAGAAAGGCCCTCGGTATATGAAGATTGTCATAGCAGGGAATGGCCCTGCTGCCATCAGTGCAATTGAGGCAATAAGGGCCTCAGACAGGACCTCTGAGATAATAGTACTGTCAAAGGAAAAGGAACAGGCCTACAGCCCCTGCTTTCTTTATCATTATGTAAGTGGTGAGATAACAAAGGAGAAACTCTACATAAAAGAAGAAGACTTCTATGAAAAAAATAATGTCCATCTTCTTGCTGGTATCTATCTCGAAAAGGTAAATCCTCACGACAAAACGCTCCTCCTTTCAGATGGGAAGAAGATATCCTATGACAAACTTCTCATCGCAACAGGTGCAGAGCCCCTAACCCCATCCATAGATGGAATTGAAGGAGAAGGCGTCCTAACATTCAAGACACTTCAGGACACTGAAAGGATACTGGCTAAAATCGAAGGTAGAGGTGGTGAAGCAACAGTCAGAAAGGCAGTTGTGATAGGAGGAGGCTTTACAGGCCTTGAGATAGCAGAGGCTCTTAAAAAAAGAGGACTCTATGTAACAGTGATTGAAAAGGAAGACAGGGTTCTTCCAAGGATGCTTGACAGAGAGATGGCAGAGATAATAAAGGACCATCTCACAAATAACGAGATAGATATCCTTACGGGTACAAAGATCCTGAAAATAGAAAGAGAGAAAGGAAATATTAAGGCAATAAGGACTGACAAAGAAACCATTGAAGCTGAAATGATTATTATCTCAACTGGTATAAGGCCCAATATAGGACCTGTATCAAATACAGAGATAAAGACAGAGAGGGGGATTATTATAAATGAAAGATGCGAGACTAATATAAAAGACATATACGCTGCTGGTGATGTAGCAGAGCTCGAGATAAAGGGCATAAAAAAGGTAAATCCCATATGGAGCAATGCTACCATTCAGGGCACAGTGGCTGGTTCAAATATGGTAGGAGCAGAGAAAAGGATTCCTGAACATCTGCCTGACATGAATCTTATAAACCTCTTTGGACTCTATATATTTTCCGCAGGCATGCCAGAAGGTCCGAAGGCAATAAAAAGGGAGGAACTATCAGGGATAAAAAAATTTATACTGGATGAAGAGGAAAGGATTAAAGGTATCCAGATCATTGGCAACGCAAGTCTCAAGGGTGGTGTTTACCTTAATCTCCTCAGTCATAAGATTCATCCCCTTATCACCTGAACAGGCTCAAAGGTTGTTGCTCTTTTAGAGGGATATATACCGGCAATGAGGCCCACTGTAATAGATGCAATGGTTGAAAAGAGAAGCCCTGGAATTGAGACAGCAAAGGGAAGGCCTGTAAACCTGAAGATAAGACCACTTACTGGAAGGCTTAACAGAAGGCCTGCTATCCCGCCAGTGAAGGAGATAAAAGAGGCCTCAAGAAGGAATTGGACTATTATATCCTCTCTTCTTGCTCCTACAGCCCTTCTTATACCAATCTCCACCCTCCTCTCATTAACAATCAATATCATAATAGACAGTATACCGATACCACCTATAAGAAATGATATGACTGCTGAGAGCCTGCCAAGGGTCTTTATCAAGGATACAGCCTGTGTCTGGAGTGTAAGGATATCCCTGATGTCAATAACTGTGAAATCATCTTCCCTGCCTTCCCTCAAATTATGCCTCTTACGAAGGATACTTCTAATCTCAGCCTTTACAAGGTCATTGTATCCAGCTCCCCTTATCTTTACATAGATTGTATTTATATAATCCTTATTCACAAGGCGTCTGAGGAATGTGCTCAGTGGAACAAATATCTGGTTGTCCTGATCAACACCTGAGACATCGACTCCCTTTTCCTCCATAACCCCGATTACCTGAAAGGGAACCCTGAAGATAAGGATATACTTCCCAATAGGCTCTTCTTCACCAAAAAGCTTCCTCGCCACGCTGCTCCCAAGGACAGCGACCTTTCTCAATTCTCCCACATCCTCATTTGTTATAAAAAGACCATCCTGAACATTAAAGTTTCTGATCTCAGAATAATCAGGCATAACACCAATTACTGGTATATTTGAGAGGCTTATGCCATTATACCTTACTGGAAAGGCCCTGCTTGAGGAAGGCGAGGCACTTACAACAGAGGTTGCTCCATCAGCAATTGCCCTTGCATCATCTACAGTGAGATTGGTTGATTCTGAAAGAACCCTGATTCTTGCCCCGAATCTTTTAACAATTCCACTTCTTACAATAATAAGGTCCTTACCGAGCTTCTCTGCCTCAAGGTCTGTCTTCTTCACAAGGGACTTTGAAAGATTTGCCACTATAATAAGAGAAAAGGTGCCGAGGAAGACCCCGAAGATTGCAAGGAGAGTCCTCAATCTGAAGTTACACAGGGAACCAATAGCTATCTTAAAATTGAAGAGCGACCGTGCCACAATCCGACGGTGTAACAGAAATTTATGGAAAGATTTATTCCTCAGCATCGGACCTCTGACCTCCGATTTCTGACTCCCTTTTCATCCCCTTATTGCCTCTACGGGATTAAGCTCTGATGCCTTCTTCGCTGGTTGAAGCCCAAAAAACAAACCAACAAACCAGGAAAGGACAAGACCTATTGCAAAGGCCTTCCAGGAGAATCTCATGGGAAATTCAAAGATCAGCATAAGAAGCCTCGAGCCAGCAAGGGCAAAAATAAATCCAGCTAATCCACCAGCAGTTGTTATAAGTACTGCCTCTCCAAGAAACTGCAGGAGGATATCCCTCTTAGTTGCACCAACAGCCCTCCTGATACCTATCTCGCTCTTCCTCTCACTTACGGAAAGGAGGAATAAGTTTGCAAGGACAAAACCAGCTACAATCAGAGAGATTAGCCCTGTGACACCCAGAAAAGCAACAAGAGTTCCTGTTAAGGCAACAAGGAATTTTATAATCTCCCTGGGAGAGACAATCCTGAAGTCATCGGATTCACCAGGGTTTAGCCTGTGCCTTTCCCGAAGAAAGGACCTCAATTCCTCTACATAAAAATAAAGATTCTCCCTGTCCTGAAACCTGACCCTCATGGCAGATATATATTTCGTCTCATTCTGGAGTTTCCTCATCACTGTTGTAATGGGCATAATTATCCTGTCGTCAAGGATATCCCCTCCAGGGCTTGTTCCCCTCTCTGAAAGGACACCAACAATCTGAACAGGTATATTCCTGACAAATATATACTTGCCCACAGGGTCTTCCTCTCCAAACAGAAGAGTTCTTACATGAGAGCCAATAAGTGCTACATTTCTCATGCCTTTTACATCATCATCTGTAAAGTCTGAGCCCTGAACAACAGGCCATGTCCATACCCTGCTGTAATCGCTCGTTGAGCCAATTACAAGGGTCTGGTGTCTCCTGTCCTTATAGGATATATTTACCTCTCTTACAGAGGTCATGGGAACGACAAGATAGGCAGAAGTAAACTGAGCCTTTACACTATTTACATCATCAAGGGTTAAGGTTCGCTGTCTCTGACCGAGGGCCCTGATCTCTTCAGAACCACCAAAGATAAGGAGTGAATCAGGTCCGAATTTTGCGACAATATCAAGGGCCTTTTCATAAGCACCCTCTGTAGCGGCTACTATAATCGTGATGGAAGAAACCCCGAGGGCTACACTGAGAAGGCAGAAAAGGGTTCTCAGCTTATATGCCCTGACCGCCAGCAGAGACTGCGTAATAAACCTCAAAAGTTTTTCCATTACAAATATCATAGCATAGAGGGTATAAGGTGTAGGGTGTAGGACTAACCCCTACTCCCTATATAATGCCTGCTGTATAATACTATGGATGAATGACCTGTATTATATGCAGATTGCCTTTGAGGAGGCCTTGAAGGCATTCCAGAAGGGAGAGGTGCCTGTTGGCGCAGTGATTGTCCTTAATGGTGAGATTATCTCAAGGGCATACAATCAGAAGGAAGGTAACCCTGATGCAACAGCCCATGCAGAGATAATAGCTATAAAAGAGGCATGCAGAGTTCTTAATAACTGGAGGCTTGAAGATGCTACAATCTATGTAACAAAAGAGCCCTGTATAATGTGTGCTGGTGCAATGGTCTATGCAAGGATTAAAAGGCTCGTCTATGGCTGTGACGATCAGAAAGGTGGTGCTGTTAAAAGCCTTTATCAGATTCTCAATGACCCAAGACTCAATCATCAGGTAGAGGTAGTAAGAGGTGTCCTGGAGGAAGAATGCAGAAGACTCCTTCAGGAATTCTTTCAGGACCTGAGAAAGAAATGAACGGAGAAAGAGCAATTAGATTGGTGGCGAAAGTAACAGTTGAGGTAAGCACAGAGAATATCAGAAATATTCTCCTCTCCATAGAAGGTCTCAGACATGGGTGGTGGAATTATGATGAATTGGAAAAAAGGGCTGAATACATAAAGAGACTCTTTCAGGAATACGGATACAGAGTGGAAGAAGATATCCTTAGTTTTGACAGAAGACCCTACAGGAACATAATTGCCACAGTAAATGGTATTAATTCAAGAAGAGACTGGCTCCTCATTGGTGCCCATTATGACGCAGCCTATGGTTCTCCAGGTGCAGATGACAATGGAAGTGGCGTGGCTGTAATGATGGAGGTTGCAAGGCTCCTCAGGAATACACCGGTAGCTGAAAAAATAAAATTCGTTGCCTTTACCCTTGAAGAACCCCAGCCAATAACATGGCAGTTTCTCATAGGGAGCAAACATTTTGTAAAGGAATTCGAAAAGAGAGGCCATAGATACAGGGCAATCATCCTTGAATCTGTGGGATACACCTCTCAGGAACCTCGCTCCCAGCAGATCCCTCCTTTTGTTAAGGCACCCAATATCGGAGACTTCCTCGGCATAATCTCCAATAAAAGGTCCAGATCTCTCATGAAGGCCTTTGAGGAATCAGCAAGACTTCATGCACCATCCTTCAAGACTGTTTCCCTTATAGTTCCTCTTAATGGTTACCTCCTGATAGAGAGCCGATTCAGCGACCACTCTCCCTTCTGGGATAAAGGCTTCGAGGCCCTTATGCTCACAGACACAGCCATGTTCAGAAACCCCTATTATCACACACCAGAGGACACTTCTAATAAACTTGATTTTAATTTTATGACAGATGTAGCAAGGACAGTCACGGGATTCTGTATCAGCTACTTTGCCACAATTGAATTGATAAGCTCATAAAGACTCTTGAAATCATCCTTAAGAGATTCAATGTCTTTTCTTAAAAGCCTCAGGGCCTCTGGTATGTATTTGAGAAAATGTCTTTTCTTTTTTACTATTGAGAGAAACCCATAGGCACCGAGGCACTGCATATGCCGCTGGAGTCTCAATACAGGAATGGATTTTCTGAATATCTCTTTATCAAATCCAGCGATAAGTTCTTCTGCCAGTGCAATGTAATATTCAAGTAATCTTTCTCGCGCTCTCTCCTCGAGCCTGTAATAGGGATCCCAGAGGAGGGAGACAAGGTCATAACCAGGTGGACCCTCTCTCATGCCCTGAAAGTCTATAAGGTATGGCCTCCTGTCTTTAATCATAATATTCTGGGACTGAAAGTCCCTGTGAATAAGGGTCTTTGAAAAACTATCCGCCATTGAGGCGAGTCTGTGAAATTCCTCATTAATCTCGTCATTCACTTCAATCCCTTTAAAAGGTTTGAGGAATCTTTCGGCAAAATAACCTGTCTCCCATCTAAAGTGGAAGTAATCGAAGACCCTGAGGTTAGTGAGTCCTTTATATTCAGAAGGCTGGATACAGTGAAGTTTTAGCATCTCCTCAATAACCTTTTTATACATCTCTTCTATAACTGATAGGTCCTTTTTTCCTTTAAGCCAACTATAGAGGTTCAGGTCTCCCAGGTCTTCAAAAAGTGCTGTCTTTGAGACCTCATTATAATTAATAAGCTGTGGGATGCTGATACCATGACTGTGTAAAAACTCCGAATATTCTATGTGCCTTAAAAAATCCGGCTCATCGTCCTTACATTTCATAAGTACATATCCATCTGGTTGAGGAGTCCTGAAGTATCTCCTGTCTGAGCCTCCTGTGCCGATAAGAATTCCTTCAGGATGGAGTTCAAAGATCCTGCTTTCAGAGATCTTTACAAAAAAACTATCACCGATGATAATATTTTCGATAACACCTTCAGCCTTACCTCCCAGCACTATAGCGTTCCTCAGGATTGAGCCGTCTTTTATAATAGAACCCTTTTCAATAGACACATATCCCTTAACTTCAATATGGTCTGTTGATATAGACGGGTCTACATAAACTGTCTCCCCCTCATTTTTTAAAAAAGCGAAAACCGTCCTTGCAAAGGAATCAGGTGTGCCTATGTCACCCCAGAAAGAGCCTGTAATGTCAAAGGTTCCAATCTTAAAACCCTTCTTTATGGCATCGAGCCAGGCATCAACCACAGAGGAATATCCTTCAGGAAGGAGCTCTAAAAACTCAGGAGAATATATGGCGATACCTGTAAAGGCCTTGATAAAGTTTCCTTCCTGAAGGTTAGAAGTCTTCTCAAGAAGTCCTCTGAACCTTCCATCCTCATCCAATATGAGTTTATTAAATTCTGAACAGTCATGAACAATCAGGGTTACAATATTGCCTGATGATATATGAAAATTGAAGGCCTCTTCAAGATTTATATCAGAGATTATATCAGCGTTATGGACAATAAAAGGACTACCAGAAAGAAACCTTCTGGCATTTTTCAGGGCACCGCCAGTGCCAAGGATTGGGTCTTCATAGAAGAGCTCTATCTTATCATTTAAAGGCTGGGTATTAATCCATTCTGCTATTGCCTCTGCCCTGTAATGGAGATTTATACCAATCTTTTCTGGATTTAGTCTTTCCAAATTTTCAAGGACATAGCTGATAACAGGTCTTCCACATACAGGGAGAAGGGGTTTTGGTATCCTTTTTGTTATAGGCCTCAATCTTTCTCCAAGACCAGCAGCAAGTATAAAGGCATTAATCTTCATAAAGGAGATACCTTTTCCTTATGTTCCTGTTGAACTGGAAAACAGACTTCCTCTACCAATCCTCCATCTCCTCCAGTG
>DAISHO010000024.1:0-13273 GCA_036822495.1 Thermodesulfovibrionales bacterium | reverse complement strand
GGTGCGACAGATGGGTTATCCCTGATGACTAAAGTATATAGCTCCCCAAGAAGGCGATGGCTATTCGCCTCTTCAATACTTGATACAGACTTATTAATCCCGAGTGATGATTGAAAAACTCTTTCAGCCTCCTCGTATCTTCTATCCTCAAGATATATCCTTCCAAGGATATTTAAAGCCTTTATCCTTATATTCAGGACCTTTGAGTTGACCAGACCACTGTTACTTACATCACCGGTGAGGAGTATCTCCGATTCTCTTAATCTTCCCCTAAGAAACTCTATCCTTGCCTCTTCAAGCTGGAGCTCCTCAAGAAGGTCATAAGGTAAATCTACTGTTTGCCGTTCTTTAAGTGCTTTTGCAGAGCTTATTATATCCCTGGCTTCTTCCAATTGGCCTGTCTGTGTAAAAAGTCTGGAAAGGCTAATAAGTATTATTAAGGTGTTTCTGTCATCCTGAAGAAGGCGGCTAAATTTAAGGGCCTCCTTATACAGGTCGATTGCCCTCTCTGGGTCACCTCTTTCTGATGCCCTGAGTGCCTGACTAAGAAGCCTGTGAAGTTCTTCCGTCCTGTAAGGTTCCCTTAGTGGTGCCTTGTGGCAGGCAGATATTAATAGCATAAGAGAGAAGAAAAGACATAAGGCTTTATACCTCTTGAGTCTTTCACCTCTCATGGGTATCACCCTCAATTGGTCTGACCTCCTCCTTTTTAATGCCTGTCCTTATAGGCCAGATTCCCTTTATGCTCTGAAGAATCTCTTCTACATCCTGAAGGCTTCTCTTTGTATGCTCAAGAAGCCGAGGTATATCCTTTGAGCTTTGACCTGTTATAGCTTTAATATCCTTTGTGGTCTCAAGTAGTTCCCTGGAAAGGCTATCTATTGATATCCTTGCAGTATTGATGAGTCCTGAGAGCTCTTCCAAACGCCTTTTTGTCTCATCAAGAGTATCCTCTGTCTTGTCTCCGATAGATGTGAGCCGGGCATTTAGCTCTTCGATTAGTTTATTCGTTGCCCTTGTTGTCTTTATTAACTCCTCTGATATCTTCTGAAGGTTTGAGAGACTCTTTTTTATATCTCCCTGAGGTGCATTTATATAGGTTAGCAGTTCCTTTATTTCATTGAGGATAACGGTTATCTCTCCCTTTAACTCACCGGCCATCTCCTCAATGCCCTTAAGTTTTTCAAAGTTTATTCTTTCCCCTGGCCTTAGATTCCTTCCTCTTCCTGGTATTATCTCTATAATAGATTCTCCTATAAGGCCTTCCTTGGTGAGGAGGGCATAAGAGTCCTCTCTTAACCATTTCATCTGAGATGCCTCTATAGAAAGAGTAATCCTTACAGTAGCATCATCTTGAAGCTTCATGTCCTTAAGCCTGCCTATCTTGAATCCTGATACCTTTACAGGCATCCCTGTGTATAGTCCGGTAGCCCTCTCAGCAACAAAATAGACCTCTTCGGTCTTTTGAAAGAGTCCCTTCTGTTTTGCAATTAAAAAAAGCAGCGTTATCATTCCAGCAAGGGCTATCCCTGCAAAAAGAATTACCTTTCCCCTCAGCAATAAAAAGCGAGAATCTGTCTCTTTAATCTCTGCCATCAGACACCTCAACTATCCGACATCTGACCTCTGTTTTACTTCGCCACCAATGTAGCTGGAATTAAAAATCTCTCATCCTCCCTTGAGCCAAGGACAGAGATAACAGTTGATTCTTCAAACTCTTTGAGCTCTTCAAAGAGAGAACCAATCGTCTCCTTCTCTTTTTCATTTAAGCCTTCAAAGATATAATGAAGAATAATAATCTCTGGATTTATAAGGATTACCCTTCCCAAACCAATCAAAAGCCTTTCAAATACAGTTAATTCACTCAGCCTTGTAAGAGGTGGTTTTTTAAACCCCAATCTTTCAAGGACCTGAAGACCCTTTTCTTTAATCTCTTCAGGTGAAGCCATCTTGTGATAAAGGGCTGGTAAGGTAAGATTCTCCCACGCCCTTAGATTACTTATAAGACCTCCTCTGCTGAAGAGTATGCCAATCCTTTTTCTGATATTTAATAAGACATCCCTGGAGATATTTGTTACATCCTGATCCATTAAAAAAACCTTGCCTGATACAGGTCTTTTAAGGCCAAGGATGAGTTCAATAAATTCGTCTCCTTCCAGCTTCTGGAATATAAAATGGGCCTTTGTTCCCTTCCTTATCTCAAAGGTCAGCCCTTGCCTGATGAATTCACCTCTTAAGTCAATGCATCATATCATTTAAAAAACCGCTGCGATGAGATTTATTATAACATCCATTAAAAATAACAGGAAGAGACCTCCTGTAACAGCCTTTGTCGCCCTCTGGGGAATCTCTGTAGGACTTTTTTTAACAGAAAGGCCCTGCCAGATAGATACCCCGGAGATGGTCAGACCAAAGACAAGGGACTTTGAGAAAGATATAATGAGCTCCTGAAAGGAAAAATTTGCAATAATCGCCTCACCATATTCTGAAAATGGAATATGACTGAGAAGGCTTGCCAGATAAAGCCCTCCAAAGAGGGCAAAGAGCTGGAAATATATGGTAAGTATTACTGATGAAGCCATAGCACCTAAGAGTCGTGGTGTTATGAGATAATCATCTATTTTTATGCCCATTGCCTGAAGGTAAAAAAGCTCCCTGTTCAGCTTCATGGTGGATAACTCTGTAGCAATTGCTGTACCACTTCTGGTGAGGATTATAAGTCCAGTAAAGAATGGGCCGAGTTCTTTTAAGGTAAGCCATAAAAGTATCTTTGTAACAGTTGTGCTTGACTGCGTTCCTGCGATAGAGGAGATCTGGAGGATTATTATAAGGCCTATTAATAGGCCTGTGGCTGTGATTGCTGGAAGGGCCTGTATGCCTGTAAAATATATCTGCCTGAGAAGGACCTCAGCTCTTGGGTCTCTCATTGCCTCAATTGGCCACTGCCAAAGACTATGAATTTTGTGCAGGTCAATTCCTCGAGGCCCATGGGACCCCTTGCATGAAGCTTATCTGTTGATATTCCAATCTCAGCACCAAGGCCAAATTGATACCCGTCATTAAGCCTTGTGGAGGCATTAACAAATACCGCTGATGAATCTACCTCCTTTAGAAATCTCATTGCCTTTGCATAATTCTCTGTAACAATGGCATCAGAATGTTTTGAACCATATCTTGTTATATGCTCAATTGCCTCATCCAGATTCTTTACAACCCTAACATTAAGTATAAGACCAAGGTATTCATTATAGTAATCCTCTTCCTTCACCTCCTTAACTGAGGGATATATCTTCCTTGTGCGCGGACATCCCCTTAATTCCACACCAGCCTCTTCAAATCTCTTAAGCATCACAGGCAGAAACTTTTCAGCAATCCCTTCATCAACAAGCATGGTCTCCATGGCATTACATGTTCCAGGCCTCTGAACCTTTGCATTAAAGCATATCTCCTCTGCCATCTTGAGGTCTGCCTCTCTATCAACAAATACATGACATACACCTTTGTAGTGTTTAAGAACTGGTATCCTTGAGTTCTCTGTAACAGTCCTTATGAGGCCCTCTCCACCCCTTGGTATTATGAGGTCTATTATCTCTGATAATTTGAGCATCTCCATTACCGCTTCTCTATCCGTAATATCAATAAATGTGACAGCCTCCTCAGGTATATCTGTCTCTTTAAGTGCCCTTCTCATTATCTCCACAAGTGCCCTGTTTGAATTTATAGCCTCTGACCCACCCCTGAGAATAACAGCATTGCCTGACTTGAGACAGAGGCTTGTGGCATCAACTGTAACATTTGGTCTTGCCTCATAGATTATTCCTATAAGACCAATAGGTGTTCTCATCCTTCCAACAAGCATCCCATTGGGCCTGCGCCACATCTTTGTGACCTCATAAACAGGGTCTGGGAGCTGGGCAACATCTAATAATCCAGCACACATTTCATTAATCCTTTTTTCATTGAGCAGGAGTCTGTCGATGAGGGCGGGTGAAAGGCCTTTCTGCCTTGCGGCATCTACATCCTTTTTATTATCTTCAAGAAGCCTATCTGTCTCCTTTTTAAGAAGATTGGCAATCCTTACAAGGCAGGCATTCTTCTTTTCTGTGGAGATACCAGCAAGCCTCCTTGATGCCTCCTTTGCCCTAATTGCCTTCTCAAAAACGAATTGCTTTATGTCCATAATATACTCCTCCTTCCTGACAGACGCAGAAGAGTAACAGACAACAGGCTAATAGGCTTCGTCAGGCTTTAGGATTTTTTCTAATGTCTTGTGGCCTGTAGCCTGTTCTTCAGCTTATTATTATACAACAACCCTGTCGAGCATCCTGTACTGAATTGCCTCAGATATATGATGAGGCAATATCTTCTCCGAGCCTTCCATGTCAGCTATGGTTCTTGAGACCTTCAAGATTCTTGTATAAGCACGGGCTGAAAGGCTCAGTTTCTGGATGGCCTTATCAAGAAGTGAATGGGCTTCCGTTTCAAGCCTGCAATATTTTTTGATATGTCTCGACCTCATCTGGCCGTTTGAGAATATGCCCTCTTCCTTAAACCTGTAGAGCTGTCTGTCGCGGGCCTCCATAACCCTATGTCTTATGGTCTCTGACCTCTCACCCGCATACTCCATTGAAAGCTCCTTATATGGAACTGCTGGTACCTCTATCTGTATATCTATCCTATCAAGGAGTGGACCTGATACCTTTGACCTGTATCTCTGAATCATCCCAGGGGTGCAGGTGCATTGATGCCTTGAGTCTCCAAAGAACCCGCAGGGACAGGGATTCATAGCTGTAACAAGGGTGAATCTTGCTGGAAAGGTTAAAGAGGCTACTGCCCTTGATACTGTAACCTCTCCATTTTCAAGGGGCTGTCTTAAGACCTCAAGGACATTCCTCTTAAATTCAGGCAGCTCATCAAGAAATAAAACCCCATTATGAGCAAGGCTCACTTCTCCGGGTTTTGGTATCTGACCACCACCTATAAGGGCAATATCTGATATGGTGTGGTGAGGTGACCTGAAGGGTCTTATGTTTATCAATGCCTGATTCCTTAAAAGACCCGCAACAGAATATATCCTTGTTGTCTCAAGGGCCTCCTCAAAGGTCATATCAGGCATTATGGTTGGAAGTCTTCTGGCAAGCATGGTCTTGCCAGCACCAGGTGGCCCTATCATCAAGACATTGTGACCACCCGAGGCACTTATCTCAAGGGCCCTTTTTGCATGCTCCTGACCCTTTACATCTGAAAAGTCATCTTCATACCTTGAGGTGTTTTTCATTATCTCGTTTATATCTATATTGAAGGGTGAAAGTTCCTTTTCTTTCCTTAAATGAAGAATCACATCTGTAAGGCTTCCTGTACCAAGGACATTAAGATTGTTCACAACAGCTGCCTCTGCTACATTCTCATTAGGGATTATGAGGCCCTTCAAACCGAGCTCCTTTGCCTTTATTGCCATTGGAAGGGCACCCTTAACAGGCTTTATCCTTCCATCAAGAGCAAGCTCTCCCGCAATAAGATAATGACCAGCCGCATCAGGAGGGATAATGCCTTCGGCAATGAGTATGCCAATTGCAATGGGAAGGTCAAAGGAAGAACCCTCCTTTTTTAGGTCTGCTGGAGCAAGATTCACTGTAATCTGCTTTAATGGCAGGGCAAAGCCGATATTTTTAAGTGCTGCCCTTATCCTGTCCTTAGATTCCTTAACAGCTGTGTCAGGAAGCCCAACAACTGAAAAATGGGGTAATCCCCGTGAGGTTATATCAACCTCCACCTCAACGGGGTGGGCATCAATTCCAAAGATACTGGCTGTCATTACCTTTGAATGCATTATCCCCTCCCGAATCTCTTGTAGAGCTCTTCTATTGTTATCTTTATAATAGTGGGCCTTCCGTGAGGACAGTGGTAGGGATCAGATGTCTTAAAAAGATCTCTTAAGAGCGCTTCTATCTCAACAGAGGTTATGCT
Organism: Thermodesulfovibrionales bacterium; assembly: GCA_036822495.1. Lineage (GTDB taxonomy): Bacteria > Nitrospirota > Thermodesulfovibrionia > Thermodesulfovibrionales > CALJEL01 > CALJEL01. The sequence goes on along the minus strand of DAISHO010000024.1, from coordinate 7,306 downwards.
GTCTTTTGCCCTTATGGATTTATGGCAGGCAAGGGTAGACGCCAGATGCCTTTTTATATCATAAATAGCCTCACTGCCTGTCCCTTCCTTAGACTCCTTGATAGCCTCAGCTATATCCTCGAGGATAGCTCTAATAGAAGCATCACCGTAAATTTCAGGGATTGACCTTATTAGAAGGTTGTTAGGACCAAACTCTTCTATCTCGAAGCCAAGCTCCTTGAGAAGTGGCCCTGATTGAAGGAGAAGCCTGTGATAGAGAGGTCGAAGTCCGACCTGGAATGGAAAAATGAGTCTTTTAGTCCTGATTTGACCTCTGAGGAATCTTTCATAAAGCACCCTTTCATGGGCAGCGTGCCTGTCCATAATAATGAGACCCTCCTCATCTGCAACTGCCACAAAGACATCTCCAAAGGGGATAAATGATTTATGCTCTCCATAAGATGTGTAGCCCTCAAAGAGCTTGAGCTCTGAGATAGGTGGTGAAGCCTCCTTTGCCTCTCCAGAAAGAGAAATCTGTGACTCTGAGGGTTGCCTAATATCAGATAACATATCACCTGTAGTGGTTGATTGAATCCCGATTTCTACCCTCTGTTCCACCTTGAATGTTCGCAGGACAGATTCCCTAACAAACTCATAGACCTGTTTAGTATCACCGAGCTTAACCTCCCTTTTTGTCGGATGGACATTAAAATCTACCTTTGAGGGAGGCATTGATAAATAAATCACAAATAGCGGATGTCTGTCCTTAGGTAATATATTTGAAAGGCCATCATAAATAGCCTTTGATATGAGATAATCCTTTACCGGTCTCCCATTTATAAATGTATACTGCCCTGTCTTTCTTGACCTTATCTCAGGAGGTCTTGAAATAAATCCGTGTATCTTTAGATCATCTGTTTCATGCTCAAACTCTATCATGTGTTCAATGGTCTCTATTCCAAAGAGCTGCGCTATCCTCTCTCTTGGTTCATAAACCTGAGGCAAATAAAGAAGCTCTGAGCCATCAGCATAAAGTTTATATCCCCTTTTAAAATCTGCCAGTGCCTCAAATGTGAGTACCTCAATTATATGATTAAGCTCTGTAGAATTTGCCTTGAGAAATTTCCTTCGTGCTGGTGTATTAAAAAAAAGGTCTCGAACTGTAATAATTGTGCCTTTAAGTGGTGGGGCTTCCCTGACCTCTGGTGTATTACCTCCTCTAATATCTATGAAGGTGGCTGGCTTTGAAGAATCCGTGCCCGTCTCTATAGTAAGCCTTGAAACAGAGGCAATGGAAGCAAGGGCCTCGCCTCTAAAACCGAGGGTGTTGAGTCTGAAGAGGTCCTCTATCTTTGATATCTTACTGGTGGCAAATCTCTGGATGGAAAGCAGGGCGTCCTCTCTATCCATTCCACAGCCATCATCAGAAACCTTAATCAGCTTTTTGCCACCAAAAAGGACATCTATTCTTATATTTTTTGCATCAGCATCGATGGAGTTTTCAATAAGCTCTTTAACAACAGAGGCTGGCCTCTCTATCACTTCTCCAGCTGCTATAACATTCCTTATATGTTCGGGCAGGATTCGGATGGAACCCATAAATTAATTATAACATGGATTAAAGAAGGCCTCTCTTAGGCTATAGGCTTCATGAGATTAGGAAAAATTCTAAAGCCTATAGCCTATATCGCCTGTCGCCTATAGCCTGATAATGTGCTATACTAATTCATGGAGACCTGCCCTGTATGCCAGAAGCCTATTAATGAATGCATATGCTGTCCTGAATGAGGACATGTCTGCCTCCTGGATCTGGGGGAACCATATTGTCCTGTATGCAGGCCCGCACCAACAAATGAAAGCGCTGGACTCGATAAGGATAAGATAATTGAAAAAACCCTGGTTAGCTTAAAAGGGTTTAAAAAGAAGAATTAAGGAAAAAATTCTGTTCCCTCTTTAATTTTTTAAAACTTCAAAGCGCCCTTGTTATTTTTGCTAAGATTAGAGATTCCGCCAAAGCTACGCTTTAAAGCTAATCTTTTCATGCTAGGCTGGCGCCCCCTGCAGGAGTCGAACCTGCGACACCAGGTTTAGGAAACCTGTGCTCTATCCTACTGAGCTAAGGGGGCTGAAAAATATTATACCATATTCAGGTATTCTTCAATATCTTCTCTGCTCCCAATAAATACTGGTGTCCGTTCGTGTATTTGTGAGGGTTTAAGCTTAAGGATATCCTCCTCTCCTGTTGTTGCCTTTCCACCTGCCTGTTCAATAATAAATGCCATTGGAGATGCCTCATAAATAAGCCTGAGCTTTCCTTTTTTGCTTTTGCTGTCAGCAGGATAAGCAAACATGCCTCCCCTGATTAATATCCTGTGGACATCTGCTACCATAGCACCAGCGTATCTTAAGGTGTATCCCTTTTGTTTAAGGTTATCAATATATCTTTTTAACCTATGATCCCATTTATGATAATTTGACTCATTAATAGAATAAATCTTTCCCCTTGCAGGTATCTTTATATCAGGATGGGAGAGAAGAAAAAGCCCCACAGACGGGTCAAGGGTAAAGCCATTCACTCCATTCCCTGTTGTATAAACAAGCATGGTTGAGGTGCCATAAAGGATATAACCTGCTGCTACCTGAGATCTTCCTTCAACAAGAAAATCCTCCCGGGTGCCCCGCAGTCTTTTATGAATAGAGAATATTGTTCCAACATTTACATTTACATCAATGTTTGAAGAACCATCAAGGGGGTCAAAGGCAATTATATATTTTCCATTTTTGCCATTTTCAGGAAAGAGCACTTCTTCAAGTTCTTCTGAGGCAAGGGCATAGAATTGTCCACTATCAGAAAGATGCTTTATCATCAGGCTGTTAGCAAAAACATCAAGTCTTTGAACCTCTTCACCATGGACATTTATGCCACCACTTTTACCAAGTATATCAGCAAGGCCTGCCATTCTTACATGGGCAGCTATTATCTTTGCAGCAGATTCAATTGCCATAAGGGCAAGGCTCAGGGAGCCTGTGGCATTTGGGTATCTTCTTTCTTCCTCAAGGATAAATCTGTTAAGGTCTGTTCCAAGTTCTACCAACTATACACCTCCTACTAATTGAAATAATCTATCAACTGCTCCCTCAGGGGTCTCTGCTATTATCACTCCTTTTATATCCCATGTTTTAAGGCCTACAACTGGCTTGCCTGCTTTGAGGGCAAAGGCTATCTCTGAAAGGGTGCCATATTCTCCACCTATGGCTATCAATCCATCAGCAGACCTTACAATTATGATGTTCCTTCCTTCACCAAGGCCTGTTGCAATAGGTATATCAATATAAGGATTAGCTGAGTCCTTTGAGTCTCCAGGGAGAATGCCCACAGTAACACCACCTGAGTTTTTGGCTCCCCTTGCAGCAGCCTCCATCACGCCCCCAAGGCCTCCACATATTAAAACCGCTCCTCTTTTTGCTATAAGAGAACCACAAGCTTCTGCCAGTTTAAGTAAACCCTCTTCAGCCTTACCAGCTCCAATTATTCCTATAACTCGTCTTTGTTTCATAATATTTTTGGAAAACTATATTAAGGCATGAAAGTTAAAATAAGCAACTGTTCCACGGGGAACATAACAGAGGTCAGAAATCAGGGGCTGACACATCTGTCCAGGATAAGTCTTAAAGGGGCATGAGGAATTATAGGCTACAGGCGTCAGGGATATTTTTATTTATTTCCTATTGCCTACAGCCTATCGCCTATAGCCTATCTTCAGCCTATTTGAGGCCTTATGCCCTCTTTAAAATACCATTTTAATTTATTTTGGACAGCTATGATGCTATGGAAAAATTTATTCCTCAAAATCTCACCTCGGACCTCCGACATCGGACCTCAGTATTGCCTCCAGTATCCTGATGTCTTCAGGGACTGTGATCTTCAGGTTCTGATAAGAGCCCATTATTACCTTTACCTTTCCACCATAATGCTCTATAAGGCCAGAATCATCAGTAAAGTAAAGGCCTTCTTTAATCGCCTTTTTATAAGAATCTTTAAGGAGTTTAAACTTAAAGGCCTGGGGCGTCTGGATAAGCCAGTATCTTGACCTGTCTGGTGTGTTTACAACAAAACCTTTGTCAATTTCTTTAATTGTGTCAATCACTGGTACGCCTGTGATAACACCATCGCAATCCTTAAAGCTATCAAGAAGGTTTACGAAAAGTTCTGGTTTTGCAGCAGGCCTCACTGCATCATGTATTATGACAATATCTGCATCTGTGATGAGGTTCAGGGCATGGAATACAGAGTCCTGCCTTTCCCTTCCACCTGGTGCAACCCTTTTGATCTTTTTATACCCTCTCTCCTCAATAAGTTTCAATCCTCTTTCCATATCTATGTCTTTAAATACAGGTATTACCTCATTTATCTCTTCAATCTCTTCAAGGAGGTCAAAAACCCAGAAAATAACAGGCCTTCCTCCAAGAGGGAGGAAGGCCTTTGAGACATTGCCATATCTCTTGCCTGAACCTGCAGCAGGTATAATGGCTACAGTCTTCATCTGGTTTTTGCCTCTTCCCTTTCAACCTCCTCAGCTATCCTTGTAAATATCATCCGTCCCGCGGTACTTTGAAGCACACTTGTGACAACTGTCTCCACATTCTTTCCTATATATCTTCTTCCATTCTCCACCACTACCATTGTTCCGTCATCCAGATAGGCAACACCCTGATTGTACTCTTTGCCCTCCTTGATTATAAATACCTTCATCTTCTCTCCTGGAAGGACAACAGGTCTCAGGGCATTTGCAAGTTCATTAATGTTTAATACAGGTACTCCCTGGACCTCTGCTACCTTGTTGAGGTTGAAATCATTTGTTACAACCTTTGCATTCATAGCCTTTGCAAGGGCTATAAGTTTTGAATCGACCTCTTTGATGTTGGGGAAATCCTCTTCAACTATCCTCACCTCTATATTTGATATCTTCTGTATTCTGTGAAGTATATCGAGTCCTCTCCTTCCTCTTGCCCTTCTTAAAGGGTCATGGGAGTCTGCAATGTGCTGGAGTTCCCTCAGGATAAATTGCGGAACAATGAATATCCCTTCCATAAAACCGGTCTCGCAGATGTCTGCAATCCTTCCATCAATTATTACTGATGTGTCGAGGATCTTAAGATTTTCTGCTGATGACTGACCCTGAAGGAGTTTCAAAAGGCTCTGGAGTTTGAGAGCCTTTCCCCTTATGGCTCCTATTAAAAGACCGAGATAACCAAAGAACACAACAGAAAAAGCCCGTATCAGATTGTAATAATCAGGAATTATGTCCTTGAGAGGATAGCTGAGAAAGATGCCAAAGAGCGTACCCGTAGCAATACCTATGAGGGCTCCAAAAAATCTTCCAAGGACAAGTTTCCTTGACAGGGATTCTATAAGAATTATAGATAAACCTGTGCTGAGTCCTATGAGGCCGTATAATTTGTTGTCCTGAGCCAAACCAGCAATATAACCGATTAGTCCACAAACAAGTATAATCAGCAACCTTAGTATCATCCTCCTGTCACCTCCTTTCTGTTTATAGATTTGGGGTCGTAGCGCAGTGAAACAAACGAGAAGCATTCCTTACGGAACAAATTTTCCATAAATTACCCTGCACTACTGCTCTACTTAATCACTACATAAAATCTCTTTCCACCTCTATTTATAAAAAGCAATATATCTTCTGTCTTTATCTTTGAGAGTGTCTGTTTAAAATCCTCTATTCCTCTAATCGGTCTATGCTCTATCTCTTCAATAACATCTCCTCTTCTAAGACCTGCCCTGTCAGCAGATGAACCGGGTTCAATCCTTGCTATAGCAACACCGTATGCATCGGGCCCAAGACCGAGCTGTTTTGCCATATCCTTTGATAATTCAAAAACATCCATTCCAGATAATACATCCTTCTTCTCAGGCATCGGGAGTGAATACCTTCTCTTTTCCTGAGAAAAGAAAACCTGCTCAGCTACCAGTATCTCAGTTTCTTTATAAGCCCCATTTCTGAATAATCTAATCTTTACTTTTTTGCCAGGAGGGGTACTGGCGACACTATTCCTGAATGAGCCAACATCTATAACATCCCTGCCATTATATTGAGTAATAATATCACCCTTTTTCAGGCCAGCCTTTTCAGCTGGACTTTCCTTTATGATTCCGTTGAGGAGTACACCTTCAAGTCTATCATAACTGAATTTTCTGGCAAGTTCTGGTGTAATATCCTGGATATTCACACCAATCCAGCCCCTTTTTATCCTGCCCGCTTTTATAAGCTGTTCAAATACAGTCCTGGCCATATTGCTCGGCACTGCAAAGCCTATTCCCTGATAGCCCCCACTCCTTGAGAATATAGCAGTATTGATACCTACAATCTCACCTCTTATGTTTACAAGGGGCCCTCCTGAATTACCAGGGTTTATAGCAGCATCAGTCTGGATAAAATCCTCATAATCTGCAATTCCTACATTTGCCCTTCCTTTTGCACTTACAATCCCGAGGGTTACTGTATTACTCAGGCCAAAGGGATTTCCGATAGTAAGAACAAATTCTCCCACCTTAAGGTCATCAGAGTTCCCCCACGGAGCAACAGGAAGTCCGCTTGCCTCTATCTTTATAATGGCGAGGTCTGTTTTGGGATCAGCTCCAATAAGCTTCCCCTGAAAACTCCGCTTATCAGGAAGGGTTACTCTTATATCTTCTGCATCTTCAATTACATGATTATTGGTAATTATATAACCATCAGAAGATACGGTAACTCCCGAACCATAACTCTGTTCTGACCAGCTTGGAGGTTGTTCACCATTGCCTCTCGGTATAAAGAGCTCAAAAAGGTCTTCCTCATTCGCGGTAATAGTCCTTGTGACCGATATATTAACCACAGATGGAGATACAGCCTTTACTACATCTGCAAAGGCAAGCTCTGTATCTTCTATCTTATGCGGCACCATTGAAGAGGTTGGTTTGAAGGCACCATCCCTTTCAGGGATGTAATAATACAGAAATATCCCCAGTGCTATCAGAAGCAAAAAGAGTAATATGTAGCCCGTTCTTTTCATTTTAAGGTCCTTTTTTAATTGTAACATATTCAGACCTGTCTCAGATAAAATAGGCTCAATGCTGAAGCTTAGACTTTAAGCTGAAGAATTAACTGTCGTCGAGCACTCCACCAGGATTCAGTAACTCCCCCTTGCCCCTCTTACTTTAAGAGGGGGTTACTCTCCCTTGAGGTGAGGGGGGGCGCGTGGGGTTACCACGGTTCATAGCTGTCCAAAATAAATTAAAATGGTATTTTAAAAAGGGCATAAGGCCTCA
>DAISHO010000023.1:0-13467 GCA_036822495.1 Thermodesulfovibrionales bacterium | reverse complement strand
TTGAGGCCTTATGCCCTTTTGAAAATACCATTTTAATTTATTTTGGACAGCTATGATCAGTCTATCTTTTTAAAGGCCTCTTTCTTTGCACCACATATAGGGCATTCATCTGGTGGTGTTCCCTCAACAGTATTCCCGCAGACCTGACAGACATAATAGTCCACATCAGGGTTCCTGCCTAGGTTCTCGAGGGCCTTTCTGTAAAGCTGGGCATGAATCTTTTCTACCTCATTGGCAAAGTTAAAGCTCCTGAGGGCAGACTCTTTTCCTTCTTTTTTTGCATCTTCTATGAATTCTGGATACATCTTCTGAAACTCATAGGATTCACCACTAATGGCTGCTTCAAGGTTCTCCCTCGTTGATTTAATCCCTCCGAGCTCCCTTAAGTGGTTCAATGCATGGACTGTCTCTGCCTCAGCAGCTGCCCTGAAGAGCTTTGCTATCTGCCTGTAGCCCTCTTCCTCTGCCTTTTTTGCAAAGGCAAGGTATTTCCTGTTTGCCTGGGATTCACCTGCAAAGGCCTCAAGCAAATTTTTATCTGTATTTGCCATAACGCACCTCCCTATCTTATTTTTTCAAAGGCATCCTTTGGTGCATTGCAGACCGGACAATGCCAGTCATCAGGAAGTTTTTCAAAGGGTGTGCCTTCCTTTTCTTCATCATATTCATATCCACAGATAGTGCATTTCCATACTCCCATAATCTACCTCCTAAAATCTTGAATGGTATTCCTTTACCTTTCTGGCAAAGTCTCTTCCAAATTCATAAAGCCTTTTTTCATCCTCTAAGGATGGTCTGTACATTACCTGAATGCCAGGCTCGTATATTTCGAGTCCCATCCTCTTGAGTTCTTCATAGACCTCCTTTACAGCCCCACCTCCCCAGCCATAGCTACCAAAGGCACCAGCAATCCTGTTTTTTGGCCTGAGTCCTCTCAAATGGGTTAAAAACTCAGAGACTGAGGGATACATAATATTGTTTAATGTAGGGGTTCCTATTAATGCCCCGCGGGACTTCCAGAACTCCTTAATAGCTACACTCATAGGTGTTGCCCTAAGTTTTATTACCTTGCAGTCAACTCCTTCGTCCCTTATTCCCTGCATAATCGGAAGGGTCATCTGCTCTGTGCTATGCCACATGGTATCGTAGATTATGGATACGCTGAGATTTGCTCCTCCTGTTGCCATGTTAAGATACATCTGAAGCACCTTCTGGGGATTCTGCCTCCAGATAACACCATGATCTGGTGCAATAATCTCTATCTCTATGCCGAGCTTCTTTATCTCATCTATCTTTGCCTTAATGAGCTGTCCAAAGGGCATTAGGATGTTTGCATAGTAATCAATTACAGCATCCTCGAGTTCAGACATGGATTCACAGGTTATATACTCATCATCAAACCTTGCTGATGATGCAATATGCTGGCCAAAGGCATCCTGACTTATGAGGATCTTATCCTCTTTTATATATGTCATCATGGAATCGGGCCAGTGAAGCATTGGTGTCTCAATAAAGAGAAGGGTCCTTTTTCCAATCTTGAGGGTGTCACCTGTCTTCACAGTCTTTATGTTCCATGAGGATATATCAAAGAACCTCTCAAGACCTTTCCTGCCCCTCTCGGTAATATAGACATCTGCCTGAGGGCACAGGGCCTTTACCCTGTCAAGACCAGAGGCGTGGTCGTTTTCTATATGGTTGACAATTATATGCCTTATTTTTGAGGGCTCAACAATTGCCCTGATGTTTTTTATTGTAATCTCAGCAAAGTCTTCCTTTACTGTGTCAATAAGGGTTATCTCGTCATCAATGATAAGGTAGTTGTTATAGGTAGTTCCTCTTGGTGTTATATACCCATGAAAATCCCTTACAGCCCAGTCAATAGCACCAACCCAATAGATACCATTCTTTAACTCTACCGGATTCATATCCTTTCACCTCCTCCTGTGTTCTACCCCGAAACCTCCCCGTTAAAGATTAATCCTCAAGTAATGTTGAAAACTGATTGTGGTGCTCCTCTTCATCAGCAAGAATGGACTCAAAAAGCCTCTTTGTAACGACATCACCCTCTTTATCAGCAAGCTTGATAATCTCTTTATAAAGACTGATGGCCTCCTCTTCTGCCTTTTTGTCTATCTCGAGCATCTCCTTGAGGTTCTTACCAACCGTTATCGGGGCTGGTTTTGTTGTTGGCACTCCTCCAAGATAATCGAGTCTCTCAGCAATCTTCTCAGCATGCTTCATCTCTGTAATAGCTATTTTCTTAAAAACTCCCCCAACGGCCTCCGCATTAATACCCCTTACCATTACATGTTGCCAGATATACTGGACACTCACCTGAAGCTCCCGTGCAATTGCATCATTGAGTTTGTCAAGTAATTCCCTGCTTCCCATAAAACACTCCTCCTTTTAATTAAATCTATAAATCCCCGAAAGGGGTAAAGGAGGTTACAGGGTTTCCCCTGTAACCTTTTAGTGAACTATGGCCTCTTTCCTGAAGAGATGGTAACCACAGAAGAGGCAGTGGGTCTCTTCCTCATCGGTCCAGATCTCCACATCCTCTCCACACTTAGGACATGTCACAAACTCAGGAAAGGGTTCCCTCAGCTCAGCACAGGCTGGCTTTTCTTTATATCCATATCTTTTCTCCTCCATTTGCCTTCCTCCATCCTTCAGCTCTAAGACGATCCATCCTCTTGATACCCCACTGTTTTAATTCCTCAAGGTATCTTTTAGGGTCTCGCCTTGAAAGCTCTGTAATCCTCTGTCTTTCATTGACAGAGTCTATATAGTCCATTGGATAAAGTCCTCTCCATGTGCAGTAGCCTTGGTCAAAAATCCACTCAGGCGTGAGCTCTTTTATAGGAAGAACCCTTGCAGCGAACCTTGCAATATCCATATCATATTCAATTATCCATCCGTTGTCAACAAGCATCCTCGATGGATCAATCTCTACACCTGAGGCACACTCAGGACAGTAGAGCCTGTTTATGACCTCTGGTGGCATTACATTGTCCCTGAAGCTGAAGCTCGCTGTATATTTACCGCATTCACAACTCACCTTATAATCCATGCACATAACTGGGCCTCCTAATCAAGCATTGGTGCAAATCTTGACCTTGGTGCACCGCAGAGGGGACACTTGTAAGTATCCAGCAATTCTTCAAAGGCCACACCCGGGGGTATCTTGTTCTTCTTATCGCCCTTTTTAGGGTCATAAATATAACCACACTGTTGGCATACATATTCTTTTAATTCCTGTTTTGTTGTTGTCTCCATAGCAAACCTCCTTTTTATTAGAGCCCACCACAGCTCTCTTTAATATCCTTTACTTCTCCTTCTTCAAACTCATCCATCTCTACCATCTCTTTACCTCAGCATATTGGAATAGCTTCATCCTCATCCTTTGTGAGATAGGTATTACATATCACAGACATAGACCTTTTTCTTCTTTGCCATGACTAAGCCCTCCATAAACCATGGAGATTACAATACTCCCTTGCTGAGACCTGCGAGGCATCAATCTTGAAGATAGCCTCAGGTTGCTGACCCGGTTTAAGGAACTCCCTGTAAGCCCTTCCATCAGCAACAAGCTCTATCCATTCTATATAGTGCTTTTCCTCCATAGGATGGGGAACTGAACCAACCTTTACCCTATATCCCCCATCAATCTTCTCAATAACAGGTACATGCTTCTCCTTTGATGCGTCAACAGTGTTCTCCTCAAAGAGCCTCATGGTTTTGCCACAGCATACAAGGGCACCTGCTCCCTCATGAACTACCTCCACTATGTTTCCACAAACTTCACACTTATAAACCTGTAATATCTTGGTCATGCTCTCTTCCTCCTTTAACTTTTTCCTTTAAAAAATTTGCCATTAATTTGTCTGTGTTTTTTATATGGGTTACCCACCATAAACTAAGAATATCTTTAGTAAGGAGAGTTGATAGCAACATGCGTCCTTCTAAAAATTCTTTTTTAATTTCCTTGTACTTTTCCGTTAAATCTTTATGCTGTCTAATATGAGCCATCATCGCATGCCTTGGATAATTAAACTCTGTCATAGCTTTTTCTTCTGTCCTAAAATGGGTATTAATATAACCCTCAAGAAAATCAAGTACCTCCTTTACATATTCCCTACCTCTTCCTACTTTAAAGGCCTCATGCAATTTGTTAATCTCATCAATTATCTCTTGATGCTGTTTGTCAATATCGTTGATACCTGTCATTAACTCATCTGTCCATATCAATCTCATTGCCTTTGCTCCTGATTCTGCCGGGCCTAAGGCCCGGCCAGTTAAGACTATTTCAGGGCCTCATAGACCCTTCCCACAATCTCTTCAGAAGGTTTTAAGGTCTTCTGACCGCGTCTCCATTTTGCAGGGCAGACCTCTTCTGGTTTGTCCCATACATAGGTAAAGGCCTCGAGTTTCCTAAGAAGCTCATCAGCATTCCTTCCAACATTGTAGTAATTGACCTCAGAAGAGACAAGAACTCCATCTGGATTGATTATAAATGTCCCCCTGAGGGCAAGACCCTGATCTTCATCATAAACACCAAAGAGCCTGGATACCTTTCCCTTTGGGTCAGCACCCATAGGGTACTTCACATTCTCAATGGCTTTTTCCTGCTGGTACCAGCCATAATGGACAAACTTAGTATCAGTACTTACAGAGACAACCTCTGCACCCAGTTTTTTGAGCTCCTCGTACTTTTCAGCAACATCAGCAAGCTCTGTTGGGCATATAAATGTGAAGTCTGCTGGATAGAATACAAGGATAGTCCACTTCTTATTATTCACTGCCTCGGAAAGACTGAACTTTCCGAACTTACCTATTGATGGATTAAAGGTTTCAAGTTCAAAATCTGGTACCCTCTGACCTATTCTTACAACCTCTGACATCTTAAACCTCCATAGATTTAATATTCAGGAGCTAAAAGCTCCTATTTTAAAATAAAAAATTATTTACCCTTTGAACTGCAATCCTTACAAACCCCATAAAATTCCATATGAATCCTCTCAACACGGAATCCTTCAGTTTCGGGTAAAGAGGGATTGAAATCCATCTCAATATCAACAATCCTTCCACATTTAGTACATATAAGATGGTGATGAGAGGTTGTATCAGGATCAAATCTCTTTTTATAAGGATCAATATTAAGCTCCTGCACAAGGCCTTTTTCTTTAAGGCTTTCGAGGATGTTGTAAATCGTCGCAATAGATATAGTCGGAAATCTCCTCTTTACAGCACGGTAAATCTCCTCTGCAGAGGGATGGCTCTTGTTCCCTTCAAGATATTGAAGGACTGCCAGCCTCTGGGGTGTGAGTTTAAGACCTATGTTTTTATACTTTTCCATAATTCTTATTTAATAAATAATATCAGATTAGAATTATTCTTGTCAAGCCCCCCTCCTAAGGCAGGGGCTCTATTCCGAACTGTTACTTTTCCGAGCACTCAACAGTGAAATCCATGAGCCTCATCCAAACATTGCCTGCTCATACCTTTTGTTACCTGGCTAAGTCACCTTAAAACTTGTTTTTTCAATGATAAAAGAGCTAAAATTATTCCATTATGGACACTGCCTCGCAAGAGAGATTGATATTTCAGAGCCCCACCTCTGGAACTCTGACCTTTAATGAAGTCTTTGCAAAACTTATAGAATTTATTGAGCAAGCACCAGAAAAGCGCTACCGTCTGATAATTGGTAGCGACTCACTTCTGGGAGACGAGACCACCTTTGTGGTTGCAATAGTGATTCACAGAAAAGGAGCAGGAGGAAGATACTTTTACAGGAAGTTCAGGCACAGAAAAATCAAAAATCTCAGGCAGAGGATAATGCTTGAGACTACCCTAAGCCTTGAGGTGGCTGAGTTATTAAGACAGAGGCTATCAGAAAATGGTTATTCAAAACTTCCTGTTGAGATTCACATAGATGTCGGTGAGAATGGAGAGACAAGGGAGATTATTAAAGAGGTTGTAGGAATGGTTGCTGGTTCTGGATATGTGGCTGTCACAAAACCTGATTCCTTTGGTGCTTCAAAGGTTGCTGACAGGCATTCAGGCTGAAGAGAGTCTGAAGGCTTCAGACCTTAGGCTTTAGTAGTTTAAAAATCTTAACTGTTACTTATTATTATAAATCAGCCCCCTTGCACCTCCGAGGTGCAGGTAGGAAGCAAACAATTGGTATCTCGAATAAGTTCTCAAGACGAACTAACCCTGTGGTCTGACCCAACTACCAAAAAATCTTCATTTTTGGGGAATAGTGGAGAATGCAAAGATGACCTACAAGGGAATTCGGAGTTATCAACCCATGATTACAGCCTTTAAAGAGATACCCATAATCATATACCTTGAATTCAGGAACGGAAATGAACATGGGGATATTAAAATTCCAAACTCAGCCATGGTTTCTAATTTCTTAAACTTCTATTGACAATTTTGGGCAGTTGCTGATTCTTGAAATTCCTCTGACCTTTATGGTAAATAAAAAATATGTCAAGGCAGTGGAGAGAAGCTGAACTGCACAGAAGAAGGCACAGAAGAGAGAAGCTGAAAAAATTAAGGGTAAAGTATAAGCTGGCAAAAACTGAGGCTGAAAGGGCAGCTATCCTTGAGAAGGCTTTCAAGATATCGCCTCTAATGAGGCTGGAAGATTTTCTTGCACCTATAAATAGGCCTTCGGCATGAAGATCAGGATTCATGCTACAGGCTATAGGCTTTAGGCGACAGGCTACAGGCTATAAAGTTTTTCTTAATCTCCTGAAGCCTAATGCCTATAGCCTAAGGTGGCCTAAAGCTATAGCCTTTTTTCAATCTCGAGCCAGCTATTTACCTCTACTGTGCCTTCAATATCCTCAAAGGTAATGGCCCTTAGCCCGTGAGAAAGGGCCATTTCTACCACCTTTTCTGTTCCCACAACAGCCCTTATCCTGAGGCCAAGGTCTAAGATATCAGAAAAAAGCCCTTCATAAAGATCAAGGAGAGGGGCAGAAGGATATCCATTTTTTGAAAGCCACTCTTCTATCTCTTTTCGTGAACCAAGGACTGTCTGGACATAAACAATCGGGAATCTCCTGCTTAACCTTTTTAAAACATCTTTGCTGTATTTCCTCGGAATCGATGAAAGGGCGTTAATCCTCAATGTCTCAATATCAATCAGAACAATTTCTTCTCCATGCTCCAGACAGAGAAATTTTGCCTCTGCTATATCCTCCTGAACCCTCACCTCTACTTTATGAAGTCCCTTTTTATTAAAGATGTGGGCTTTATAGGCAATACCATCTCCACCTGAAAGGGCCTTACCAATAGTCCTCATGTTAACAAAAAACTCCACAACCACACCGCCCTTCTTGAATATGCCCTTTTTAGTCTCAGCCTTGAGCATACTCTCTCTATTAACAATGCACAATCCATCATCCATAAGCACTGCGCTAAAGCAGGGCAGGGGTAAAAGCACAATTATTCCAAAAATGAGCACTTTTACAAACAGAAAAAGAGGATTTTTCTTAAGGTGAGGGCTTGGTGAAGGTAACATTGGTGGATAGCGTTGTTCCATAAATCTATTATAATAAAGATATGACAGGGGCAGCGAAAATTCCTGATGAGGCTCTTACTGTTTTAGAGAGGGTTCATAATGTCTTTAAGGAAAAGGGCCTCAAGCTCTCTGTAGCAGAGTCCTGTACAGGTGGTCTTATAAGTCACTATATTACATCCCTTCCAGGTGCAAGCCTCTTTTTTGAAGGAGGTGCTGTTACCTACTCTGCCTCACTAAAGAAAAAGATACTTGGAGTAAAAGCTCAGACCATTGCGAAATATGGTGTAATCAGTAAAGAAACAGCCTCTGAAATGGCAGAAGGTATCCAGAGACTCACAGGCTCTGATTATGCTCTGGCAACAACAGGAAATCTCGGACCAGATGTGCTTGAAAACAAGGAGAAAGGTCTTATATATCTGGCAGTAAGGGCATTGGATAAGACCCACACAAGGGAGCTGAAACTACCTTGGGAAAGGGGAGAGAATAAAGAAAGGGCAGCTATTGAGGCACTGAAATTTTTAATAGAAATAATCAATCCCCTGGAGGTGTGAGCTTATGGCTGAGAGGCTTACAGAGGAGATAAAGGCTGAGATAAAGAGGCTTGTTGATGAGATTAATTATCATAACTACAGGTATTATGTCCTTGATTCACCTGTAATCTCTGATGAAGAATACGACAGGCTCCTCAGAAGGTTGAAGGAGCTTGAGGAAAGATATAACTATATCCTTCCTGATTCACCAACTCAAAGGATAGGGGCTCCACCTCTTGAAAAATTCGAAAAGGTCAGACACAAGGAACCCATGCTTTCTCTGGACAATGCCTTTAATTATGAAGAGGTAAGGGAATTTGACAGAAGGGTAAAAAGGTTTCTCGGGACGAATGAAGAAATAGAGTATACCATTGAACCAAAATACGATGGGCTTGCCATAGAGCTCACCTATATTAAAGGACTTCTTGAAAAGGCTTCAACAAGAGGTGATGGATATGAAGGGGAAGATGTCACTCAGAACATAAAGACAATAAAATCCATTCCATTAAGAATAGAGGGAGAAGATGTGCCTGAGGAGATAGATATTCGTGGAGAGGTTTACATGAACATAGATGAATTTGAGAGATTAAACAAGGAGAGGGAGATAGCTGGTGAAGCCCTTTTTGCAAATCCGAGAAATGCTGCTGCGGGTTCTGTAAGACAGCTCGACCCATCCATAACAGAAAAGAGGCGACCCCATCTTGCCTGTTATGGTGTTGGAGCTACTAAAGGAAGAGAGTTCTCCAGCCAGATGGAATTTATTGAATGGCTAAAAAACAAGAGATTTCCTGTTCCAGCAGTTGTGAAACTTGCAAAGGGACCTGCAAAGGTTATTGAGGCAATAGAAGAAATTTCGAGGTTGCGGGGTAAATGGCCTTTTGAGACAGATGGAGTGGTAATAAAGGTAAATGACTTCAAGCTACAGAAAATGCTGGGAGTAAAGACCCGTGAGCCAAGATGGGCAATTGCCTACAAGTTTCCTGCCCATCAGGCAACAACAAGGATACTTGATATAAAGGCCTCTGTTGGAAGAACAGGGGTGCTTACGCCTTATGCCATCTTTGAGCCTGTGAGGATTGGAGGAGTTACTGTAACAAGGTCAACCCTTCATAACTGGGACGAGATGGAGAGAAAGGACATCAGGATAGGAGATACTGTGTTAGTCGAAAGGGCAGGGGATGTCATACCTCATGTTGTTATGGTTATTAAGGAAAAAAGGACTGGTAAAGAAAAACCCTTCCCGATTCCTGATAGATGTCCTGAATGCGGTAGCAAGGTTGTAAGAGAGCCTGATGAGGTTGCGGTGAGATGCATTAACATAAATTGCCCTGCACAGGTTCAGGAAAGGATAATCCATTTCGCAAGTCGTGGTGCTATGAACATAGAGGGCCTTGGAGAAAAGACTGTGGAGCTTCTTTATTCAAAGGGTTTGATAAAGAATTTTATCGACATATACAGGCTGAAAAAGGAAGACCTGTTAAAACTTCCAAGATTTGCCGAGAAATCTGCCCAGAACCTTATAGATGCTATTGAGGCGAGCAAAAATACAACCTTTTCGAGATTCCTTTATAGCCTTGGCATACTCCATGTTGGAGAGTATGTAGCAAAGGTCCTTGCAAGGAATTTTAAGAGGCTTGAAGACCTCTATTATATAAAAAAGGAGAAACTGACGGAGATACCCCAGATTGGAGAAAAAATAGCTAATTCTATATACGACTTCTTTAATAATCCTGAAAACATAAAGACCCTTGAAACCATGAAAAAGATGGGTCTCCAGATAATAAACCCTGAGCATACTGAAAAAAAGGCAGAAAAGAGGCCTCTTGAAGGACTCACCTTTGTAATTACAGGCACATTACCAAAACCAAGAAAAGAGGTAGAGGAAGAGATAGAGAGCCTTGGTGGTCATGTAGGTTCTTCTGTATCAAAAAATACAGATTATCTTATAGTGGGAGAAGAGCCTGGCTCAAAGCTCCAGAAGGCAAAGGAACTCGGAATAAAGACTATAACATATGAGGAATTCCTGAAACTCTCCACTACCTGATTATGTTATAATTAATTTAATTTGGAGAGGTGGCCGAGTAGGTCTAAGGCAGCCGCCTGCTAAGCGGTTGTGGGGGTAAAACCTCACCCAGGGTTCGAATCCCTGCCTCTCCGCCAGAACAGTCATCAGAGACTGGACTTACAGGTTTTTAAAAAACAGAGATGAACCCTGTGCAGAATTTGATAGCAAAAGTAACGGTTAGAGAAAAATCCTGATTTTCAGGATTAAATTTCAGGAGGAGGTTTTAAGAAGATATGTTAAGAAAAATCTTTCTTGTTGTCCTCAGTCTTTTAATCACCTTATTCATAGCTTCCTGTAAGAAAAAAGAGGAACAACCGGTTCCCCGGGCTTCAGGGCCAGGGACTGGTGTTATGATGCCACCCGGTGAAACTAAGGTAGTGGTGCCAGAGGCAGTAAAGGGTAAATGGGATGCTGTTAAATTGGTTATAGAAGATAAGACAGCAAAAAAGACCTCTGAGGTAACTATAAAACTCGATAGTGAATACACAATACCCAATTCCAATCTCAAGGTAAAGGTTGGAGAGTTTCTGCCTGATTTTAAAATGGATGGTCTAACAATCACATCATCATCAAATGAGCCAAACAATCCAGCAGTCAGGGTAGTGGTATATGAAGGAGGAAAGGAGATCTTCAAGGGCTGGCTTTATTCAAAGTTCCCCACGATTCATCCTTTCCAGCATGATAAATATGGAATTACCCTTAAAGAGGGTATAAAGAAAGGCTAAGGCTTAAGACTGGAAGAATATGCTTAAGGCTGAAGGCGTTAGGCTGAAGAAAAATAAAATTAAATTATCCTTAGGAAACTTCAGCCTTAAACCTGACAGAACTTCAGCGTGAACTGGTGCGGCCATAGCTCAGCTGGATAGAGCAACGGACTACGTATCCGCAGGTCGGGGGTTCGAATCCTCCTGGCCGCGCCACTTTATCCTGTTACTTACACCAACATTTATCCAAGAAAATAAAGACAGGCATGGCCTTCTATGAGATTTTTTGCATCGTCTTCACTTAGACCGCTCATCACAAGGCCATCCTCACAAAAGACAACCTCTCCACCGGCACTCCTGCAGGCAATCTGTTCAAAGTAGACTTCCTTTTTCATTCCGAAGGTCTTTCGGACTATCTGATGGACTATACAGAGGGGATGAAGTATGCCTGCCCTTCTTGGATACCGAACCTTGTACTGGGCTACTACATCTTCAAAGTGAGCAGGAAGCCTTCCATTGTTTAACTTCTTAAGTTCTGCAAGGAGTCCAACCATAGGGCAGGCCTTCAATATCCTCAAAGAACCCTTTACTATACTTTCACCCTCAAAGCTCACAAGATCTTCTACCTTTTCACCAAGCTCGAATCCCAGTCTCTCCAGCTCTTTTATTATATCCTCCACTCCCCGCCCCTCAGTAAATATATTCAGGACTATTTCAGGTGTAATAAGTCTTGCAATCTCAGGCATGGCCACCTCCTGAGAAAATTATACCAGATTCTTTTACGAAAACAAGCGAACCACAAGTGTTACTTTCGCCACAGCTTTAAACCTATCTCTACTCAAGATAGGTGACCCTTAGCCGATATTAAGATTCCCTATAGCAATCCACAGGAGCTTTAATAAACAGATCACTTAACCCCTTCACCAATCCAACTTCAGCCTTCAGCCTATTTTTATGCCTTAAGCCTGTCTTCAGGTATAATAAGTTAATGGAGCAACTCCTCAAAGCAATAAAATTAAACTGCCATATCTCTGATGCCAGATACTGGGGCTATTTTTCTATTTGCGGTTTGCTCATGAGGATGCGAGACCTTTACAGATCAGAAAATGGATTAAAACCCTGGCATCCCATTTCAAAAGAGAAGGTAGCCCAGTGGATATCTGAAAGGGAGGCCCTATGGAAGGAACTCGAGGGAAGAAGTTTCACGCCCCTGCCGATAGATGAAGAGCTATATAGCCCCTTTGATGTAGAAGGGATAAACCTCCATCTCAATCCCTCAGGTTATGTCTATGGTGCAGGTTATGGCCTCTATATGAAACCAACATTTTTTATAGCTGAGATAAATTCTAAAAAAGATATTAGTGACTATACTGTATATATTTCAAAAAAAGAGCTCGCAAGAGACCTCTTTGCATCCTCTGCAATGCTGCAGGGAAGATGCATATTCATAAGGCTTGAACCATTAAGAACCCTTTTGTGGGAAAAACTTACCAGTCTAAGATCAGGGCAAAAACCACACATTGAAAAGGCCTTTTTGAGGTTTGGCCTCTCTCCTTCTAATATACAAGCCATAGATGAGGACACCCTCGGGATTCGCATTGATGAGATGGTCTTTAAATATTCTGAAATGATTCTTTATCATGAGCTTGCTGAAGCAATGGAAGATATACCAGACTGGAATGAGCTCATTGTTCATCTAAAAGACAGAAACCTTGAACTCATACTCAGGGCGTTGAAGGACCTCATCGCTGATACCTCTGAGCATGGGCCTATAAAAATGGCTTTAGAAAAAAACGACCTTGATATTCTGAGATTGTACATAAATTTCATGGAAGGATACAGGACAGTTTTATACCCTTCGATACTTGAGATATCAGATACAGAAGACCAAGCCAGAATTGAAGATACAAGAATAAGGGCATACAGGATATTAAACAGCTACAGAGAAAATATTTTGAACCTTTACTTAAAAGGAAGGGCTGATGAGATAAAAAAATTCTTGGGAGAAATTAGCGGCAGAAGTAACAGTTAACAGGGCTTTAAAAAATATTGTCTAAACTGTTAAAATAATAAAAATAAGTCGAAGGAGGTTTAGAGTGAAAGAGAAGATTCATCCAGAGTACAAGGAAGCAAAGGTGATATGTGCCTGCGGTGAGACCTTTACAACAAGGTCAACAAAGCCTGTTTTAAGGGTAGATGTATGTTCTAAATGCCATCCCTTTTATACAGGAAAGGAAAAGATTGTTGATGTCGAGGGAAAGGTGGAAAAGTTCAGAAAGAAATACGCAAAGAAAGAAATAAAGAGCTAATTTTCAGTTATATAAAATTTTATAAAGACCCTTTTTGGGTCTTTATAATTTTGAAAAGTAAAAGGTAGGAAAATAACGGTGAAATTTGTTCTAAAAAATGTCTTTACATGCCTCAACTTTATCCTCTATTTTATTCTTAAAAAGGGGCAAAATCAGGTTGGTGGTCAGGCAGTGATTGAGGGTGTTATGATGAAAGCTCCAGGGGGCTGGAGTGTGGCAGTCAGGAGCTCATCAGGAGATATAAAGACAAAAAAGGAACCTCTAAAAAAAACAAAACCAATCTGGCGACTCCCCTTTATAAGGGGATTTGTTGTACTCTGTCAGA
>DAISHO010000022.1:0-13651 GCA_036822495.1 Thermodesulfovibrionales bacterium | reverse complement strand
CCTATTTGAGGCCTTATGCCCCTTTTGAAAATAACATTTTAATTTATTTTGGACAACTATGTTTAGACATAAAGGCTAACTAATTGGTTTCAAGGCATCTTGGATCAGGTCGGTCAAGTCTTTTATAAAAGATATAACTTATGGCTGGGCATCCACCATGACATCTTGAATGGAGTTTGCATTGTTTTTTGGGGCAGATATTACCTCTGTATCTTTTAAAAAATTCAAGGACAGGGGAATTCAAAATATCTTTTAGGCTGTCTTCAAAGATATTACCGAGTTTAAATTCATTAAATCTAAAAAGAAGATAACAGGGATAAACGGAGCCATCCGGCATGATGGATATCTTTGCTGTGCCTGCAGGGCATCGATAATCTTTATCTGATATGAAGCCTTCGCAATAAACAGGCATAACATTTTTAAAACTCCTTTTGAGCTCATTAAGTTTCTGAATGTATTCATAAAATGGGATGGAATCGCCTAATTCATCTGCTGACAGGATATCCCTGTAGATTAAATAATAAGGTATGCCCTGCTTGATAAAATATAGTGCCTTTTCAGGAATAAATCTCTTCCTGCTCACCACTGACTTGATAATAAGCCTTTTTGGAAGGATATATTTTATTATTCTTCCGTCAATCTCTCCATTAATGGAAATACCCATATTTATCTGTGGAAATAGCTCATTTATCCTCTGTAATCTATCAATAAGAGAGCCATTTGTGCTAAGGTATACGGAGCTAAAATGTTCAGATGCAATTCTGAGTAGATCCATTATATCTTCATGAAGTAGGGGCTCACCTCCAAGGAGATCGAGTTCATGGAAGCCATAATTTTTAAGTATCAATGAGAGGCGTCTGAGCCCATCACCTGATAAATCACCCTTATTATCGATTCCCCTGTTAAAACAGAAGTCGCATCCCTGATTACACCTGAAGGTTAAAAATAGCTGGACATACCTATTATTCATGTTATTCATGCCATAAGCTCCAATGTTTAATTTTAACAGTTATTTAGGGTATGATACTAAACTATATGATGGATAAAAAGAAGATTCTTAGCTGGTGCTTATTTGATTTTGCCAATTCCAGTTATTCCGCTGTAATCGCCTCTGTCATATTTCCTGTTTATTATGCCACAAGGATAGTTGGTGATTCCTCAGGCCTTGGTGACCTCTGGTGGGGCAGGGCTGTATCACTGAGCATGCTTGTTGTGACTTTGACCTCTCCATTACTTGGTGGGATTGCTGATTATTCAGGTATTAGAAAAAGGATGCTCTTTGTTTTCGTCCTTGTCTGCGTGATAAGCGTTGCCTTTTTCTCAACCCTCAAAGAAGGTGATACCCTTAAAGGATTCATCCTCGTTGTAATTGCAAATATTGCCATGGAATGGAGTGTAATATTTTATAACTCCTTTCTTCCATTAATAGCTCCCAGTGATTTTCTTGGAAGGGTCTCATCATGGGGGTTTGGGGTTGGTTATCTCGGCTCTATTGTTTCTTTAATAATAGGACTATATCTTCTCCAGAAAGGTCATTATGACCTTACTTGGATTTCTGTTTCCTTCTTCTTTTTTATCTTTTCATTGCCTCTGTTCTTTACCATGCCAGGGGATGAAAAGAGACAGCCTTTTCTCCATTCTGCACGGAGGGGAATGAGGTATATAGTTGATAATTTCAGAGACCTCTGGAGACAGAGACATGTGAGGCAGTTTCTTGTTGCCTATTTTCTTTATATAGATGGTGTTAATACGGTTATTGCCTTTTCAGGAATATATGCCTCTGTTACACTTGGGTTTGAAACAAAGGAGCTGATTATTCTTTTTATTATTGTTCAGTTCACAGCCCTCCTCGGTTCCTTTGCCTTTGCAAGGCTTACTGATACATGGGGACCAGGGCGGATTATAGGGCTTTCCCTGAGCTTATGGTCTTGTGTGTCTCTTGGAGCATTTTTTTTGAATTCAAAGGAGGGTTTTTTGCTTCTTGCATCTCTGGCAGGGCTCGGGCTTGGAACAATTCAGGCCTCTTCAAGGGCATATTTTTCGATATTCATCCCTCATGGTAATGAATCAGAATATTTTGGGGTCTATTCCATGGTTGGGAAGAGTTCTGCCATATTGGGACCTACACTTTTTGGTGTAATCTCCACCCTTACAGGCTCTCAGAGATATGCTATATTATCAGTCCTCTTATTTTTTCTCTCAGGTCTTATATTAATGCAGAGACTCCATAAGATTTAAGAGATGTTCAATCTTCCTTTTAAAAAAAAATGTCTCTGGATCTTTAGGATATCTTATCAGTTTTTCTCTTTCAAGAACCATTTCCCGTGTAATCCTGTAATTTCTAATTACATTTAATATATCCTGAAAGTCCTCTTCTGTACCTCTGGCGAGTTTTGTAAATATGAAATCTAAAGGATCGAGTATCTTAAGAATAAGATGGTCACTTTCATAGACCTTTTTTGCTCTATCCCGGTATCCTTCAGGTAGTGGCACTATTCCCCATCCGCTGATATCTTCTCCTATATTAAAATTCAGTCTCTCCTTTTTTAATGCTGTAACAAGGATGTTATAGGTTTCTTCGTCACAATGGATTTCCCCATCAATATCAATTGTATATCTTGGGTGACCATAAAAACTCATTGCAAGTCCACCTATAATGATCAGCTCAATTTTCTTGTTTATCCTGTTAAGGATTTCTTCAATTTTTTCTATATAGTCTTTAACATAGTCCTTCATGAATAAGCCCTTTTAAGAAGGCCCTTCTCTTTTCTTTATAGACATCAAATTTTACCCTGTAAGGTGAGATGTCTTTTTTATTTCTATTGTAGAATTCAATAAGGGCAGAATTTTCAGGGATGATCCACTTAAAGGCAAGGTACCAGCTTAATGCATCAGTAAGGGCCTCCTTAACTTTTGGATTATGGATAAATTTTTCAGCAATCCTTACAGCCTCTGGATTAAAAATAAACTCAATCCATAATGACTTTAACAATCTTTTGTCAAAGAGAATCTCTTCAAAATCCCTTATCTCTGTTTGAGAGATAGATGAGATATATCGCCACTTCATAATATATTTTAGCAGATAATATCTATTAATGAATTTCGCAACAAGTATTTTAGGGTCTTATTAAAAAATTAAATCCTTAAAAAACTTGACAATTGCCCTTACTTGTGATATTACTTTAAGTAACAGATTCCATAATTCTTAACTCTTGTGAGTTTAGAAAGGAGGTTTTTATGGGTTCAAAAAAGGACGGGACAATAGGTGAACTGTTAACAGAAAGGGGAGTTTCGAGGAGGGACTTCATAAGGTTCTGCACTGCCATGGCTGCAGCCTTAGCCCTTCCGTCAAGTTTTGTTCCGAAGATCGTTGAGGCCCTTGAGAAGAAGAAAAGACCAACAGTTGTGTGGCTCGAATTTCAGGACTGTGCTGGTGATACTGAATCGTTCCTCAGGGCTTCAAAACCAACTGTTGCCGAGATCGTCCTCGATATCTTGAGCGTTGATTATCATGAAACCATTATGGCTCCCTCTGGAAAGGGGGCTGAGAAATCCCTTATGGATGTGGTAAAGAATCAGAAGGGACAGTATATTGCAATTGTTGAGGGCGCAATTCCTACAAAGGATGACGGAGTCTATTGCTGTATTGGAGGAAGGACTGCCCTGAGCATTGCAAGGGATGTCTGTGGCAATGCCCTTGCAACAATAGCTGTTGGTTCCTGCGCATCCTGGGGTGGTATTCCATCTGCAAATCCCAATCCAACAGGTGCAGTAAGTGTAAAAAAGGCTGTTCCAGGGGCAAAGGTTGTTAATCTGCCTGGATGCCCCATGAATGTGGAAAACCTTACAGCCACTATTGTCCACTTCCTCACCTTTGGTACACTTCCAGCAACAGACAGTCACGGAAGACCCTATTTTGCCCATGGAAAGAGGATTCATGACAATTGTGAGAGGAGGGCCCATTTCGATGCAGGTCAGTTTGTAAGACAGTGGGGTGATGAAGGTCACAGGCGTGGATGGTGTCTCTATGAGATGGGATGTAAGGGACCTGAGGCATATTTTAATTGTCCATCCATAAGATGGAATGAAGGCACATCCTGGCCTGTGCAGGCAGGTCATGGCTGTATCGGATGTGCAGCAGACCATAACTGGGATAAGCTCTCGCCATTCTACCAGAGGCTTCCAAAGGTTCCTGGCTTTGGCATTGAGGCTACTGCTGATAAGATTGGAACAGGTATTGCCATTGCTACAGCTGCAGGTATTGCAGCCCATGCAATTGTTAAGGCAGTCAAAGGTGATAAAAAGGAGGAGTAAATCCTCCTATTGTAATTAAAGGAGGTAAAAACTATGGCAAAGATTGCAATTGATCCTATTACGAGAATCGAAGGCCACCTGAGGATCGAGGCAAAGGTTGAAGGAGGCAAGGTTGTTGATGCCTGGTCCTCAAGTACAATGTTCAGGGGTATCGAAATTATCCTTAAAGGAAGGGATCCACGGGAGGCCTGGCTATTCACACAGCGAATATGAGGCGTTTGAACCACGGTTCACGCAACCGCCTCGGTGAGAGCGGTCGAAAATGCCCTTGGAATTACAATACCTGATAACGCAAGGATTATAAGAAATCTTATATCAGGTATCCAGTATGTTCAGGACCATGTAATACACTTTTATCATCTCCACGCCCTTGACTGGGTTGATGTTGTGAGTGCCCTGAAGGCAGATCCCCAGAAGACCTCCCAGCTTGCCCAGTCTATATCTGACTGGCCAAAGTCATCAGCTGATTACTTTAAAGGTGTTCAGCAGAAACTCAAGGCCTTTGTTGAATCAGGCCAGCTCGGGATATTTGCAAATGCCTACTGGGGCCATCCTGCATATAAACTACCACCAGAGGCAAATCTTATGGCAGTTGCCCATTATCTTGAGGCCCTTGACTGGCAGAGGGATGTTATAAGGATGCAGGCCCTTCTTGGGGCAAAGAATCCTCATGCCCAGACCTATCTTGTTGGTGGGATGTCCATTCCTGTTGATCCAAACAGCCAGAATGCCCTTAATGCTGGTAGCATTGCCTTTATGCTTGAGCTTGCCAAAAAGGCACATGAATTTGTGGAAAAGGTCTATATCCCTGACCTTCTTGCAGTCGCCTCTTTCTACAAAGAGTGGGCAAACTACGGTGCTGGTGTTGGAAATTACCTCTCTTATGGTCAGTTCCCTCTTGATAATGAGAGCAACACATCAAATACCTATTTCCCGAGAGGGATAATAAAGAACAAAGACCTTTCAAAGGTCTATCCTGTTGACCATACAAAGATAACAGAGTATGTGACCCACTCATGGTATGAATATCCTGATGGAGATGGTAAATCAAGGCATCCCTGGGATGGTGTTACAGAGCCAAAGTACACAGGTCCAAAGCCACCTTATGAGTTTCTGAATACAGATGGTAAATACAGCTGGCTCAAGTCTCCAAGGTATGAGGACATGCCCATGGAGGTAGGTCCCCTTTCAAGGATGCTCGTTGCCTATGCCTCTGGTCACAAGAGGGTAAAGGAAGTTATCGATGGGGTTCTCAAACACCTTGGAGTAGGACCATCAGCATTATTTTCAACCCTCGGAAGGGTGGCTGCAAGGGGAGTTGAAACCCTCATCACAGCAGAGATGCTCCCTGTCTGGATAAATGAGCTTGCTGAGAATATGAAAAAAGGAGACCTCAGGATCCACAATGGAGAAAAGTGGGATCCAAAAACCTGGCCCAGGGAGGCTCAGGGATATGGGTTCTATGAGGCACCAAGGGGAGCCCTTGGCCACTGGGTGAAGATTAAGGATGGAAAGATTGTAAATTACCAGTGCGTTGTTCCGAGCACCTGGAATGGTTCACCAAGGGATGCAAAGGGTCAGAGGGGACCTTATGAGGCAAGCCTCATTGGTACACCTGTTCATGACCCTGAAAGGCCTGTTGAGATTCTGAGGACAGTCCATTCCTTTGATCCATGCATGGCCTGTGCTGTCCATGTTGTTGATCCAGATGGAAGAGAGATAACAAGAATCAGGATAGTTTAAAAAGGAGGGGCCTTTGCCCCTCCTGAAAAAAAGGAGGTCAAGATGCTTAAGAAGGTTTATGTATGGGAATTTCCTGTAAGATTAACCCACTGGATAAATTTTATATCAATAATAATGCTCACCATTACAGGTTACTATATAGGAAATCCCTTTATACATGCCTATAGCTCAACTCAGTATATAATGGGCTGGATGAGATTCCTCCATTTCAGCTTTGCCTATCTATTTACATGCAGTTTTATCCTCAGGATCTACTGGGCCTTTGCAGGGAACCCCTATGCGAGCTGGAAGGTCTTTAATCCCTTTTCTACTGAGAAATTCAGAGACCTCATTGAGATATCAAAGTTCTATCTGCTTTTAAGAAAAGATGTGCCTCCAGCCCTTAAGAAGGCAGGGCATACAGCATGCGCAACCTATGTCTATCTCGGTCTTTTTATACTCTTCATAATCCAGATACTTACTGGTTTTGCCCTGTATTCTCAGAGTCATATCGGTGGGCTTTGGAAGGTCCTCGGTGGCTGGATGCTTCTTATATTTGTTGATAACACCCTGAGGCTCTATCACCATCTGATTATGTGGTTGATTATTGCCTTCGTCCTTGCCCATGTTTATATAAGCTGGTTTGTTGAGCGAGCAGAAAGAAGCGGACTGATAAGCTCCATGTTCAGTGGATATAAGGTGATAGAGGATTGAGTCCTGAGATACTTCTCCTCGGGATAGGCAATATCCTGCTAAGGGATGAAGGCATCGGTGTCCATACAGTAAATAAGATAAAAGAGAAATATACCTTTGAGCCGGAGATAGATATAATTGATGGTGGGACAAAGGGCCTTGACTTATTGCCTCTCTTTGAGGGCAGGAAAAGGGTTCTCATAGTAGATGCTGTAGATTGGGGTAATAAGCCAGGGTCAATCTCCATCCTCAGAAATGGGGAGATACCTGCGCGGCTTCATTCAAAAATTTCTGTTCATCATATCGGTCTTGGTGAGGTTCTCCTTGCAGCCCAGATGCTCAACATTATGCCTGAGGAGATATGCCTTGTGGGAATCCAGCCTGGCAGTATTGATACAGGGATTGATATGACTCCTGAGGTAAACTCAAAGATGGAGGACCTGATCGGTGCTGTTATTGATATATTAAGGGATTGGGGTGTAAAATGCCTTAAGAGGTGGAGGTAAGGATGTGTCTTGCGGTACCATCAAAGATAATAAGTAAAGAAGACCTCATGGCAGTTGTCGATTCTCAGGGCACGAGGCTCAAGGTGAGCCTTCTGCTTCTTCCTGAAGAGGCAGAGGTTGGTGACTATGTCCTCGTTCATGCAGGCTTTGCAATCCAGAAGGTCCAGAGAGATGTAGCAGAGGATGCCCTAAGGTTCGTAGATGAAA
This sequence comes from Thermodesulfovibrionales bacterium, assembly GCA_036822495.1. GTDB lineage: Bacteria > Nitrospirota > Thermodesulfovibrionia > Thermodesulfovibrionales > CALJEL01 > CALJEL01. The sequence goes on along the minus strand of DAISHO010000022.1, from coordinate 6,209 downwards.
TAAAAGAGAAGCTCGCGCAGGGATTAGAATAAATCTTTGGGGGCTTTACAGGTGTTCAATCTTCTCCTTAGTTTTATTCTTGCAAGTGGATGTGCTGTATCTCTTGTTGTCCTGAGCCATATGACAGGTCTCGAGCATTATACCTCAAGGGTCTTTCCTCTAATCCCCCTTCTTTATGCCCTTATATACCAGATACTCGAAAGAATAAAAACTGGTAAGGTTAAGCCAATCCCTGCTGAAAAGGTTAAGCCAGAAGCTCTTAAAAGAGAGATACGTTCAGATCTCAAAAGGCTTTTCAGTAATATCACACCTCAGAGGATATTCTCAGCCATAGCAATAAGTTTCTTTATAAAGCTGGTGATGGAGTCTATTATATCTGCAATCTATATTTATTATACGCATATTTCCGTTAAAGGGGTTTATGGCAATTATATAATAACCATAATAAGCAGATTCTTAAGGGGTGAACACCCGTGGCTGAGTGGTATAGAAGGCCTCTATATGCTGGCATGTCTTGCAATGGCTACAAGCCTTGGCACAGGGATGTGGATAGGTTTTACCAGTAAGACAAGTGCACTATTAGAAGGTGTGATATCAGGTATGGTAGTTACTATCTTTACAGCGATGACCAACATGTTATTTTTATACCAGAAGATAGAGGAAGTCACTTCAAGGATGGCTCAGACAATGGGATATAATACACCTGTAGGATTTATGGCTGTTCTTTCCTTTCAGGTGATGCTTTATGGTTTCTGGAGTGGAATTGCTCAGAAGATAAAACAGGACAGGATGATGAGAAGACTTGCTGGAAGAAAGAAATCTTAATTCAATGGATAGCGAGCGTATCCCCTGCTGTTTACCAAAACAGAAGTTGGATATCAGAGGTCAGTGGTTAGATGTTGAGGAATAAATTTCCCTTAGATTCTGACATCTGATTTCTGATATCTGAGCTCTGTGTTACAAGCCACAGGGAATCTTCAATTGCTGTCCTGAATCTTATCTTTCTCCAAATATAGCAGTCCCTATCCTTACAATAGTAGCTCCTTCCTCAATAGCCACCTCAAAATCTCCTGACATGCCCATAGAGAGCTCTTTAAGGATAAATCCTCTTGAGTTTGCCTCTTCAAGGAGTTCCTTGAGTTTTCTGAAATAAGGTCTTGCATCTTCAGGATTGGTTGAATAGGGTGGTATGGTCATGAGTCCCTTTACATTAATATTTTTTAAGGCACTACATTTTTCAAGGAGTTCAAAGAGCCTTTCGGGTTCTACTCCGTGCTTTGTCTCCTCATGGGAAAGTTTTACTTCTATAAGGACATCCTGAATCTTTTCAGCCTTCTGGGCCTCTTTATCAATCTCCTGAGCGAGGGCAACAGAGTCTACTGAATGAATCATATCAAAGAGCCTTACAGCATATTTCACCTTATTCCTCTGTAGAGGTCCTATCATGTGCCAGGATATCTTTATATCAGTAGCTTTTTTCATTATTTCAGGTATCTTCTGGCGTGCCTCCTGAACCCTGTTTTCTCCAAATATCCTGAGTCCTGCCTCTATTGCTTCCATGACCCTTTCAGGAGGTACTGTCTTTGTTACTGCCACAAGCATTATATCCTGTGGTTCTCTTCCAGCCCTCATGGCTGAACGGGATATCCTTTTGAAGACTGTAGATATGTTTTCTATGATAGAGCCTTCAGACATATCCAATTTTATTCCATAAAATCCCAGGGTAAAACTTCATCCACGGGTTTTTGTCTGAATATATAAAATTCTGGTTTTATATTTCTTTTGCTACAGGCCTTCTGCCAGTCCTCATCCACCCATGATGAACACATCTCCTCAAGCACTTCCGAGACCCTCCTTGAGCCAAGGGAGAAGAGACCCTGCATATAGGCATATTTTGGAATCTCGTGGAAGACCATGATGGTTTCCTCGGCCCTGAAGGCTTTTTTTATGATATTCAATCTCTTTTTTATATTCTCAGGCCTTTCCATGGGATACCTTTCAAAGGGTGTGTGGGGTTTTGGTACAAAGATACTTATGCTCAGGGAGATAAATCCTCTTTTTGATAAAGCCCTGACCTTCTTTACGAGGTCAACAATAGCCATTGCATCATCATCTGTCTCTTCAGGCAGTCCCACCATGAAGTAAAGCCTGAGGTTTTCAATCCCTTGTTTAAAAACCAGTTCTGATGTAAGGAGTATATCTTCTTCCCTGACCTGTTTGTTAATAATCTGGCGGAGTCTTTCAGAACCAGCCTCTGGTGCTATTGATACGCTCCTTTTACCCTTAAGGAGTCCTATTATCTCAGCAGTCTTCTGGGTAGCCCTCAGGGATGTTATAGAGAGCTCAACACCCTCAATCTGAAGAACCTTTTTTATGTATCTATAGTCTGTAAGGGATGAGCCGATAATCCCAAACCTTCTGGCAGGAGAATTTCTTATCTCCTCTAATACACCTTCCAGCCCTCTTGTCCTTAATGGTATAAAATTTCCTGTAAGGCAGAAATGGCATCTCCAGGGACAGCCCCTCATCACCTCTATGAGGTGCATATCAGAAAACTCTGTTTCAGGAGTGAGGATAGAGAACCTGACCCCTTTATTAAGGTCTTTGAGAAGTGCCCTTTTTATTTTTTCTGGAAAGCCTTCTTGAGAGGTTCTTTTAAGAATTCTTCCTTCGCTGTCATATTCAATATCATACATTGACGGAATGTAAAAACCTTCCTTAAGTTTAAGGATATTGAAGAGTCTTTTTTTATCCCTTCCTGTTTCTTTAAGGGCCTCGATAAATTCAGGTATCAATACCTCTCCATCACCGAGCATCACTATATCAAAGAATTGAGCTACTGGTTCAGGATTTGAGCTTAAGGCAATCCCGCCTCCTACAATAAGTGGGTCTCTTTCTGTCCTGTCTTGCTGTTTAACGGGAATATGGGCAAGTTTCAGGATTTTAAGGATATTTGGGTAATCATTTTCAAAGGATACACTGAAGGCAAGGACATGAAATTCAGAGAGGACCCGCATAGACTCATAAGAATAAAGGACCTGATTCTTTCTCAGACATTCTTCTAAATCCTCATCATCTGGCAGGAATGCCCTTTCTGCAAGGCTATCGGGCCTCGCATTTATTAAGCCATAGATTCCCTGGAATCCAAGATTCGACATGCCTACATAATAGGTATTTGGATAGATAAGGCATATAGAGGTCTTTCCACCCGGGTCTTTGTAAACAGTGCCTCTCTCTTTTGAGAGCCTCGATCTTATCTTTTCCCTGAAGGACATGCAATTTCGAGATTTTCAGCAACTGTTACTTTCGCCACCCAGGGTATATCTATCGAAAAAAGGCTTGAGCCTCTTATATGTTGCCTCAAGGGCTTCTGGTATCACCCTTATCTCATCAAATACAGCCATAAAGCTTGTATCTCCTGCCCATCGGGGAACAATCTGAACATGGAGATGGGCCTCTATACCAGCACCTGCCACCTTCCCCAGATTAATCCCTACATTAAACCCATCAGGAAGGAAGGCCTTTTTAAGGCACTGGATAGAGAACCTTGTGAGTTTCATTATCTCGAGAAGTTCTTCGTTATTGAGACCATTGAGGTCATGGACATGTCTGAAGGGTACGACCATGAGGTGGCCATTGTTATAAGGATACCTGTTCATTATTACATAGGCGAGGTCTGATCTCAGAAGTATAAAGTTTTTTTCATCGCGGTTTTCCTGAGGCATTTCGCAGAATATACAGCCCTCAGGTTTTTTTGAAAGGATATACTCCATCCTCCAGGGTGCCCATAGTACCTTCATGAAGGCCACACCTTTAAGAAGTTTATAAAAAGGGGACATTCTGTGTAGTCCTTAATAGTATAATGAGGCCTGTATTTAAAGGCAAGACTCATAAAAAATTATAGCACATAAAACAGATAGATCAAAAACCTACTTCATCAGCTCACTTTTCACCACTCTTCAGCTTGTTTAATAATTTCAAGACAAGCTGGGCATCCTGCCATGTGAGCTTTTTGTCTTTCGGGTTTCTTAATAGATAGGCGGGATGGAAGGTCGGAACAACAGGAATCTTTTGATAATAATAGACCTTACCTCTCCAGAGACTTATCCCTTCCTTTTTCTTCTGCTGATTAAAAAAGAGGAGGGACCTTGTAGCCACTCCACCAAGGGTCATGATAACTGAGGGTTTTATGATCTCAATCTGTTTATAAAGAAAGGGTATGCAGGTCCTTATCTCATCCTCTTCAGGTTCTCTATTCATGGGAGGTCTGCACTTGACGACATTTGTGATGTAAAGGGACTCCCTTTTAAATCCCATCTTTTCAATAAGCCTTGATAGGAGCTGTCCTGCATCACCAACAAAGGGTCTGCCCTGTTTGTCCTCTTCTTCACCTGGTGCCTCACCAATAAACATTAAAGGGGAGTCAGGATTTCCCTCGCCAAATACGATATTTGTCCTCTGGAGGGAGAGCTTGCACCTTTTACAGTCACCTATTTCTTCTCTTAATTCATTAAGAAGGGTGTTTTTGGGATTAAGAGATGAGAGGTCAAATCTCGGGATATATTCAAACCCAAGCTCCTGAAGAAACCTTGCTTTTTTAATCAAGGTGCCAATGTAGTTATAGCGGAGGTAATTGTTATTACTCATGGTTCCTGACCTATCGTTCCTCCCCAGCTCAGTTTTGTCCTCAATATCTCAAAGTAATTTCTTTCAGGTGGTATAACAAGGGAGGTCTTGAATGGAGCCTTTGTAATTATTACAGAATCTCCCTTTATTAGATTAAATCCAACCTGGCCGTCAAGGGTAAGGAAGACATCCTGACTTTCTGATTTAAGCCTTACTTCTATCCTTGAATCCCCTGGAAGCACTATAGGCCTGTTAGTAAGGGTATGGGGACAGATTGGTGTGAGAACCATACATTCAAGGGTAGGATATATAATTGGCCCACCTGCTGATAGATTATAAGCTGTTGAACCCGTAGGTGTTGAGACTATAAGGCCATCTGCCTTGAAGAGTGTTACAAAATGGCCATCTATTAGAGTTTCAAGGTCAATAATCCTCGCAAGGGCACCTTTGTTTATCACTACATCATTAAGAACATGATGTGTCCCTATTATCTTTTCACCTCTTAAAACCTCTGACCTAAGCATGAGCCTTTTTTCAATAAAGAATTCTCCCTTTATAATCCTTTCAATAGATTCCTTTAATTCTCTTCTCGAGACATCTGTTAGAAATCCAAGAGTCCCAAGGTTTACGCCAAGGATCGGCACTTCTCTCTTTCCAACAAGTCGGGCAACACTCAGAAGCGTGCCATCACCTCCAAGGACTATAATAAGCTCAGACTTCTCTGGAATCTCCTCAATTGGTAAGCCCTGAAGCCCTACTTTTTCAGCAGTCTCTCTATCAAGATAAAAATTAATGTCTAAGGATTTTATGGCACTGAGTAGTTCCTTTAAAATCTCAATGGGTTCAGGCCTTCCTTTTTTGGATATTATCCCGATGGATCTTATCGAGCCCTTCAATGGATATCTCTCTTTCATCCTTCTCCTTTATTTTAATATACACCTTTATGGCACCTTCTGGTACCTCCTGAAGTTTCTCTGCCCATTCAATAGCAGTTATACCCCTTCCCATGTGTTCCCATATCCAGTCCTCTTCTTCAATATTTTCAATCCTGTAGAGGTCGATATGATGGAATATAACCTCCTTACCATCCTGAGATTTTGTTTTATACTCTGCACCAATAACAAAACTTGCACTTCCTATCTCCCTTTCCTCAAGGCCAAGGGCCTCTGCAACGCCTTTGACAAATACGGTCTTTCCTGCTCCAAGGTCACCAAACAGACAGACCAGAGCCCTGCCTTCTTTCTTTAATATTGTACCAAGGCTTTTCCCTATTTCAAAGGTCTCTTTTTCTGATTTGCTTAAGATAACAACCCTTTCTTCTGGCATAGTGTATATTGTCACATCTGTCCAAAATAAATTTTAGAGAGGAAGCCGCGATGAGGTAAAATTATTTGACCAAAAAACATTCTCAAAGGAGGTTCCCTATGAATAAGTATAGCATCACACCTGTCCAAAATAAATCTTAAAGGGGCATGAGGCCGAAAAGACACAAAAGGCGACTCCTTAATGTAACTTGTTAAATAACCTCTCATGACCTTAATATACCTCTCAAATAAGTTGATAACCTCATTATACCCTAATAA
>DAISHO010000021.1:0-14587 GCA_036822495.1 Thermodesulfovibrionales bacterium | reverse complement strand
TCCAACCATAGAGGTTATCTCCTGAAGACTGAATGGACCTATCCCATACTCCTTAACAGCATAATTGATGGCATTAGTTATATCAACTCTTGAATCAACAAGGGTACCATCAAGGTCAAATATTATGAGTTTTAAGGCCATGAATAAATTATAATATAAATAGGCTTCAGGCTGAAGGCTAAATAGTACCTATAGCCTATAGTTGCCTATCTCCTGAAGACTGTTACTTTCGCCACTAGCTCTGTAGCCTGAGATGATTAGTTATTTAATAACAGGAAGGGATGGACAGCTTGCAAGGGAGTTCTTAGAAAGGCTTGGTAACAATGCCACAGGTCTCTCCCACAAGGAGCTGGACATTGGTAATCTTGAAACAGTCCTTGAATGCCTTTATACATTAAAACCAAAGGTAATTATCAACTGTGCTGCCTACAATGCTGTTGACCTTGCAGAGGAGAGATACTACGAGGCAATAAGAACAAATACCATCGGTCCAAGAAACCTTGCCTATGGAGCAAAAAAGATAGGTGCTTTCCTTGTCCATTTCAGCACTGATTATGTCTTTGATGGCTCAAAGAAAAGTCCTTACATAGAAGAAGACCCTCCCAATCCTTTAAATCTTTATGGAAAGAGTAAATTGATGGGAGAGATATCTATAAGAGAGGAAAGTCTTCGCTATCTGATTTTCAGGGTAAGCTGGGTCTTTGGAAAGGGAAAACAGAACTTTATCTATAAACTCCTTAAATGGGCAGAGGAGAAGGATATCATTGAGGTTACCTCTGACGAGGTCTCATCTCCCACATCTACATCAACTATAGTTGACATAACCATGAAGGCAATCTCAGAGGGCCTTACAGGTCTATACCATCTTACAAACAGTGGATATACATCAAGATATGAGTGGGCAGTCTTTATCTTAGAAAAACTCGGAATCAAAAAATCGATTATACCAGTCCCTTCCAGCAAATTCAATCTCCCCGCAAAGAGGCCAGCCTTTTCAGCAATGAGCAATGAGAGGATATCAGGTCTCCTCAGTACCACCATACCAGACTGGCAGGAGGCAACTTTTAAATACCTGTCATCATCAAATTTCTCTTAAAAAGGGCCATTCCATGTCTCTCTTTGAAAGAAGAGGTTCTTTTATAGGCCATTCAATTGAAAGGTCAGGGTCATTCCAGATTATCCCTCCTTCATGTTCCGGAGAGTATTCCTTTGTAGTCTTATATACTATCTCAGCCCATTCACTTATGACCTGAAATCCATGGGCAAACCCTGGAGGGACATAAAGCATCTTCATATTCTTTTCAGATAAAACAATACTGACCCATCTCCCAAAAAAAGGAGACCCCTTTCTTATATCCACTGCCACATCAAAGATCTCCCCCTTTATGCACCTAATAATCTTTCCCTGTGCTTCTGGTGCTCGTTGATAATGAAGACCCCGCAATACACCTCTTACAGAGCCAGAATGATTATCCTGAAAGAATTCCTCCTTTATGCCTGCCTCCAAAAAGGCAGACCTCTTGTAAACCTCAAGAAAAAATCCCCTGTCATCCTTGAAAATCACAGGTTCTATAAGAATAATGTCAGGTATCTCGAGCCTCGAAAATCTGAAAGGCATTCATCCCTCCTCAGCAATCCTCATGAGATAACTGCCATAGGAATTCTTTTTTAAAGGCCTTGCAAGTTCAATAAGCTGATCTCTGTTTATATAACCAAGCCTGTAGGCAATCTCTTCAATACATGCGATCTTCAAGCCCTGCCTCTGTTCTATAATCCTCACATACTCTGCTGCATCAAGAAGGGAATCGTAAGTACCTGTATCGAGCCATGCGAAGCCCCTTCCAAGGAGCTCAACCCTCAACTTTCCCCTCTTGAGATATTCATTATTCAGGTCTGTTATCTCAAGCTCCCCCCTCTTTGAGGGTTTCAGGCTCTTTGCTATTGAGGGTGCATCCTTATCATAGTAATAAAGGCCTGTAACAGCGTAATTTGATTTAGGTCTCTCTGGCTTTTCTTCTATGGATATCACCCTGCCTGATTTATCGAATTCTACAACTCCGTATCTTGAGGGATCAGAGACATAATATCCAAATATCACCGCACCATCCTTATGTCCTGAAACTTTTTTCAAAAGCTCAGGAAGCCCATGGCCAAAGAATATATTATCTCCAAGAATGAGCCAGACATTATCATTATTAATAAACTCCTCTCCTATAATAAGTGCCTCTGCAATACCTCTCGGTTCTTTCTGAGGGGCATAGTTGAATCTTAATCCCAGGTGTGAGCCGTCTCCAAAAAGTCTTTTAAACCTTGGAAGGTCATCAGGTGTTGATATGATAAGTATATCCCTTATATTAGCAAGCATTAATGTGGCAAGAGGGTAATAAATCATTGGCTTGTCATAAACAGGTAATAACTGTTTAATGGTCCCGATAGTTATTGGATAGAGCCTTGTACCACTTCCTCCAGCAAGGATTATACCTTTCATAAAACTTCCTCCCTCCGCCTGAGGCCTATTTTATATAAACCTTCTGCCAGTATTCTTTAAGCCCCTCTGCCTTTTCTTCAAGCCATGTCCTGTTGTCAAGATACCATCTTACTGTTTTTTCGAGACCTTCCTTAAAACTTGTTTTGGGTCTCCAGCCTATTTCATTTATGATCTTGTCTATTCTCATGGAATATCTGAAGTCATGGCCTGGCCTGTCCTTTACAAACTCAATAAGTTCCTCTTTCTTTCCAAGGAGCCTTAAGACCTCTCTTACTACATCTATATTTCTTCTTTCTTCACCACTGCCAATATTATAGACCTCACCAGGCCTTCCCATTTCAAGGACACCAAATATAGCATCAGCGCAGTCCTCCACATAAAGCCATTCCCTTACATTTCTACCATCACCATAAACAGGAATCCTTTCCTCCTTTAATGCCTTCATGATAATAACAGGTAAAAATTTTTCAGGATATTGCCAGGGACCATAATTATTTGATGGTCTCACGGTTATAACAGGAAGTTTATAGGTTCTCCAGTAGGACCTTCCGAGCATGTCCTGAGAGGCCTTGCTGGCAGAATAGGGCGAGTTCGGTCTTAAGGGGCTATCTTCAGTAAAGTATCCTGTTTCTCCAAGCTCTCCATAGACCTCATCAGTTGAGATATTAATAAATCTTTTTATACTGTAATCTTTGGCAACTTCCAGAAGATTGAAGGTACCAACTATATTTGTTTCAAGAAAGGCCCTGGGGTTCAGGATGCTTCTGTCCACATGGCTTTCAGCAGCAAAATGGATAACCACCTCTGGTCTTTCTTTTTTAAAGACATCTTCAAGGCCCTTTCGATCAGTTATATCAACCTTATAAAACCTTATTTTTTCCTTAACAGTCTCAAGCCTTTTCATGTCACCAGCATATGTAAGGTTGTCCACAACCAGGGTATCATGTCCCTTTCTTACAGCCTGTCTTGTGAACTCACTTCCAATAAAGCCTGCTCCACCTGTTATAAGAAGCTTCATTTTGTCCTCCAGACAGCAGTGCGACAGAGCGGCAGTCGCACGGTCACACTAATTTTGCTCAGCCTTCAGCCTGTTGCCTATCATCGCCTAACTATTATACTATAGCCGAGTTGATTAAATTTTTTAATATCATCATTATCTCTTATGCCTTGACATAACAGACCTGATAGTGCTATTACTTATAGGCTCTTTTTTATTAAAATCAATAAACAGCGAGGTAATAGTAAGAATGGGAAAAACAGCAACTGTTACTTACGCCACAGGTCTTCGAACATTCAGGGGCGGAACTCATCCACCTGAAAAAAAGGAACTCTCAAAGGACTCACCTATTGAAGCTCTTCCAGAACCTGAAAAGGTTATTATCCCCCTCAGTCAGCATACAGGTGCACCATGTAAACCCGCTGTAAGCCCAGGGGATAAAGTAAAAAAAGGTCAGCTTATTGGTACACCTGAGGGATTTGTATCAGCAGCAGTTCATTCATCGGTTTCAGGGAAGGTCCTGTCCATAGAGACTGTTCAGCTTCCTACAGGAAGGTATTCTCAGGCAGTTGTCATAGAGAATGATGGTCAGAATGAATGGATAAATCTGAAGGATACACCTCAATATATGAACCTTTCACCTGAGGAGCTTAAGGAAAGGATAAAAGAGGCAGGGATAGTAGGCCTTGGTGGTGCAGCCTTTCCGACCCATGTGAAGCTATCACCACCTAAGGAAAAGCCAATAGATGTAGTGATTCTTAATGGAGCAGAATGTGAACCCTATCTCACCGCTGATTACAGATTGATGATTGAGAAGACAGAGGAGATTGTTGAGGGACTTAAGATTATAATGAAGATACTCGGTGTCAAAAGAGGAATTATAGGAATAGAGGACAACAAACCTGATGCAATAGAGAAACTCAAAGAGGCCGTCAAAGGTCTTGAAGGTATAGAGGTTTGGGCATTAAAGGTAAAGTACCCTCAGGGAGCTGAAAAGATGCTCATAAAGGCGACTACTGGCAGGGAGGTTCCTCCCAGAGGTCTACCAATGGATGTTGGTGTTGTTGTTCAGAATATAGGAACTGCCTTTGCCATATTTGAGGCTGTGAGATTTGGCAAGCCCCTTATTGAAAGGGTTGTGACAGTAACAGGAGAGGGGATTAAGAGACCGAAGAATCTCATGGCGAAGATAGGAACACCCATATCTCACCTTATTGAGTATTGTGGTGGTTTTACAGATGGAGTTGGAAAGATAGTGGCAGGTGGCCCAATGATGGGTTTTGCCCTTCCAAGCATAGATGCACCTGTGACAAAGGGTACATCAGGGATTCTGGTGCTTTCTGACTTAGAGGTTGTTCATACAGATGATTTCAAACCCTGTATTCGCTGTGGAAGGTGTGTAGATGCCTGCCCCATGGGTCTCATGCCGAGTATGTTGAGTATCCTATCTGAGAAGGGCTTTTATGAGGAGATGAGGGATTATAACCTCTTTGACTGTTTTGAGTGTGGATGCTGTACCTTTGTGTGTCCATCAAAGAGACCTATTGTGCACTTTATAAGGCTCGGAAAATCTCTTGTAAAACCGTCTTAGTGGCGAAGTAACAGTGAGGTGACCATGGAGACTAAAGAGAAGACTGAAGGTTTAAGGCTTATAGTTTCTGTAAGTCCTCATATAAGGAGCGAGGAGTCTGTCTCGCGAATCATGTGGACAGTGAACCTTGCCCTCCTTCCTGCCACATTTATGAGTGTCTATTTCTTTGGTCTGAGGGCAGTATATGTCCTGAGCCTTTCCATACTGAGTGCTGTATTTTTTGAATGGGCCGTCCAGAGGTTAACAAATAGAACAGTTACGACCTCAGATGGAAGTGCTTTTTTGACGGGATTGCTCCTCGGCCTGAATCTTCCATCGGGTGTACCATTTTATCTTCCACTGATTGGCTCATTCGTTGCCATAGTTATAACAAAACACCTTTTTGGCGGTCTCGGATATAATATCTTTAATCCAGCCCTTATAGGAAGGGCCTTTTTGCTTCTTACATGGCCAAGAATCATGACCACATGGCTTGAGCCAGCTGGATTTACTGTTGATGCAAAGACAACAGCCACACCATTGGGCATTCTAAAAGAAGAGGGGATTGGCAAACTCATTGAGGTCTTTGGTGATAAAACAAATCTTTATATCCATCTATTTACAGGTCAGAGGGCTGGTTCCCTTGGTGAGACCTCTGTTATAGCTATTCTCCTTGGGGGTCTTTTCCTTCTCTGGAGAGGATATATAACATGGCATATCCCGATTAGTTTTCTTGGTAGTGCAGCACTCATAGCCTGGATATTTGGTGGAAAAGGTGCATTATTTACTGGTGACCATTTGATCCACCTCATGAGCGGCGGGATAATGCTTGGTGCATTCTTTATGGCAACAGACTATGTCACATCTCCAATGGTAAGGACTGCCCAGATTATCTTCGGTATAGGCTGTGGATTCCTTACCATGCTTATAAGATTAAAAGGTGGTTATCCAGAGGGAGTTATGTTTGCCATACTCATAATGAATTGCTTTGCACCACTCCTTGATAGGGGATTCAAGACAAAGGTCTTTGGTGCAAGAAAGGGGCAGAAGAGATGACACCAAAAGACATTATAAAGATAACGATTAATCTTGTAGTAATCTACATCATAGGCGCCCTGATTCTTGCAGGTGTCTATGCAAAGACATCACCTGTTATTTACCAGAAGAACGAGCAGGAGAAACAGGAGGCCCTAAAAAAGATGGCACCCGAGGCTGAGGCTATAGATAAACTTGATGACTGGTATCCCCATGAAAAACATGCAGAGTACTATGTAGTCAAAAGGGGTGGTGATACTGCTGGATACATAATCCAGACCTTTGGTAAAGGTTACTCAAGCTATATAAATATCCTTGTTGCAACAGACAAAGACCTGAAGATAGAGAAAATTGAAATCCTTTCCCATGCAGAAACCCCGGGGCTTGGTGATGAGATAGAAAAGCCTTCCTTTAAGGAACAGTTTAAAGGAAAGGACCCTGAACATGTAAGACTCGTCAAGACAGAGACTACAGAATACATACAGGCAATAACGGGTGTAACTATATCGAGCCGTGCTGTTACAGAAGATGGTGTAAGAAAGGCCCTGGAATTCTTAAAAGGCAAGCTTAAAGGCAATAATGCCAGTCATGAAGGAGGTAGCCATGAGTGAAGAGGTTATAAAACTTCCAGAGGAAAAGATTCGATATAGAGACCTTATAATAAATGGTATTGTTGCTGAAAACACGATATTTAAGCTTGCCATTAGTCTCTGCCCTGCTATTGCAGTCACAAATAGTTTGAGAAATGGCTTTCTCATGGGTATAGCTGTCCTTTTTGTCCAGACCATGGTGAATATAACTGTTGCTGCCTTCAGGAGATTCATTCATCCAAGGATAAGGCTTCCAATATTTATGCTCATTATCTCAGGATGGGTCTCTGTGACTGATATGACCATGGCTGCCTTTGCAAGAGAGGCTTATAAGCAGATGGGGCTTTATATCCAACTTATAGTTGCCTTTGCCTCTATACTTGCAAGGGCTGAGATGTTTGCAAGTAAAAACAGGATTGCTCCATCCATGTTTGACGGGATTGGAATGGGCCTTGGATTCCTCTTTGCCCTGGTGGTCATAAGCTTTTTCAGGGAGCTCCTTGGCAGGGGTTCTTTATGGGGACTCCAGATTATCCCAACAAAACCCCTTCTTATTATGATACTGCCAGCAGGAGGGTTCCTTGCCGTTGGCATACTCATGGCCTTCTTTAACTGGATAGATGCAAGGTATCTTAAAAAAAGGACAGTCCATCATTAGCCCTGAGGAGGAGATAAATGGAGAAGGAATTTACAAAATTATTTGAGCTCTTTGTAGCAGCATCTTTAATAAACAACTTTGTGTTTACCAGATTCCTTGGTCTTTGCATCTTCTTTGGTGTCTCCAAGAAGATGGAGACTGCTGTTGGAATGAGTATAACCTTTACATCAGTTATGGTAATAAGTGCAGCCCTTAGCTGGCTCATTTATAACTATGTGATGATTCCCCTTGATATTACTTTTTTAAAGATTGTGATATTTATTGGAGTAGTTGCAGCCTTTGTTCAGGCCTCTGATACCATAATGAGAAAGGTCTCACCCGGACTCTATTACAAACTCGGCATATACCTTGCCCTTATCAGCACAAACTGTATAATCCTTGCTGTGCCTCTTATTAATGCAGGTGAGAGATACACCTTTATAGAGAGCCTTGCCTTTGGTCTGGGTTCTGGAATTGGCTTTGCCCTTGCCCTTATAATAATGGCAAGTATCCGTGAAAAGCTTGAGCTCGCTGATGTTCCTGCTCCATTTAAAGGATTACCTATAGCCTTTGTAACAACAGGCCTTATAGCACTGGCCTTTACAGGTTTTTCAGGACTGATTACATTATAGAGTGACAGTTCGACTGAGCAATAGATAATAGTGAGTTAGTGAATTAGTGAGTTAAATTCTAAAGCACTAAATCACTGATCTCTAAATCGCTACGAGGTCTGTCTCACGATCGCTGACTCATTCTAATGTTATAATAATATATGCCTAAGCACTGCTATCCAAAACAAATTGAAAGGAGCTTTTAAAATAGGCTGAAGTAGGCTACAGGCTATAGGCCATAGGCGATAGGCTGTAGGCAATAGGAAATAAAAATATCCCTGACGCCTGTAGCCTGTTTTCAGCCTTATGCCCATTCAAAACTTTATTTTGGACAGGTGTGATGCCTAAGGCTATTACAAAAAAAGAGCTCAAAGAGCTTATCATTAAAGAATTGCCAGGCCTTATTAGAAAAGACCTGAGTTTGAGAAGATTCATCCTTGACCTTACTGCTGAGAGATATCCAGATAAAAAAAAGACAGAAGACCGATTTGACCGCATATTGCGAAGGCTTGAGGAAAATGACAGGCGATGGGAAGAGAATCAGAGAAGACTCGAAAGCATGGAGGTTAAATGGAACAAAAGATGGGAAGAGAACCAGAGAAGACTCGAAAGCATGGAGGTTGAATGGAACAAAAGATGGGAAGAGAATCAGAGAAGATGGGAGGAAAACGAGAGAAAATGGGAGGAGAATCAGAAGATAATAAACAGGATGCTCGAAGAGATCAGACTTTTAAGGGAAAGGCAGGAGGCTGAGGCAAAGAGGGTGGACAGGAAGTTTGACTCCACCATTGGCGCCCTCGGAGCTAGATGGGGACTTATGGCTGAGGAATCTTTCAGGAATGGCCTGAAGGCAATCCTTGAGGAGAGTTTTAAGGTGAGGGTTGAGAGGTATCACGACTTTGATTCAGAGGGGATTGTCTTTGGAAGACCCGATCAGATAGAGCTCGACTTGCTTATTTACGATAATACTCTTATTATTGCTGAGATCAAGTCTTCTATGAGTAAATCAGACATGTATTCCTTTATAAAAAAGATAGAATTTTATGAATCAAAGCATAATGTGAAGGCCCGTCGAAGAATAGTTATATCTCCTATGGTTGATCCAAAGGCTCTGGAGGTTGCAAAGGCCTATGGCATAGAGGTTTATAACTATGCTGATGAGGTTAATCTTTCAAAAGTGAATTGAAGGAGGAAAAAGAGATGAAAAGGCTTAGCTTTGTAATAATACTCCTTTATGCCTTAATGGTTACTTTCGCCACTGAGATTGCCCACGGTGGAGTTGGTGGTGGTATTGAGGCAAAGGAGCATGTAGATATAGGAGCAACACTTAAATTTACGGCCCTCTTTGTTGCAGGTATTGGCACAATCTTTGGTCTTGGCCTTGCCTTTGCAGCAAAGAGGTTTTCAGTAAAGATAGACCCGAAGGTTGAGCTTGTTAAGGAATACCTTGCCCATGCCCATTGCGGTGCCTGTGGATATGCTGGCTGTGAACAGTATGCAGAGGCAGTTGTAAAGGATCCCAATGTCCCACCAAATCTATGTACACCTGGAGGAAAGAGGTCTGCTGAAATGGTTGCCCTAATAACAGGAAAAAAGGCAGAGGCAAGGGAGCCAATTTATGCAAGAATCATGTGCCAGGGTGGCTGGTCGAAGTCCCTTAAGAGATTTAAATACGAGGGTGTAAAGGACTGCAGGGCAGCAGTCCTTGCTGGAGGTGGAGACAAGGCCTGTAGATATGGCTGTCTTGGTTATGGAACCTGCGCAAGGGTCTGTCCTTTTGGAGCTATTACCATGACAGAAGACCATCTCCCTTATGTGGATATAACAAAATGCACTGGTTGCAGAAAGTGCGAGCAGGCCTGCCCTGTGAAGGTTATTGAGGTATTGCCTGCTTCAAGACAGGTTCTTGTTGCATGCCATTCAAAGGATAAAGGTCCTGATACAAAGAAGAACTGTGAGGTTGGGTGCATTGCCTGCGGTATCTGTGTAAAGGTCTGTCCCTTTGATGCACCTGAGGTAAAGGACAATTTATCAAGAATCCATCTTGATAAATGTAAGGTCTGTGGCATCTGTGTGACAAAGTGCCCTACAAAGGCAATTAAGGATTATATTCCTCATAGACCAAAGGCCTTTGTCCTTGACCATTGCATAGGCTGTCAGATCTGTGCTAAGGTCTGTCCTGTGAATGCTGTAAGTGGTGAATTGAAGAAGAAACACACAATAGACCAAACAAGATGCATAGGATGCGGTATATGCACAGCAAAATGTCCTGTTCAGGCAATTGATGGGACCTTCAATGCACAGGAGGTCTTCAGGCTTGCTCAGGAGAAAAAAGTAAAACAGGTGGCAACTGCATAATGGTTAGTGGTAGCAGGCACATAAGAAGGTATGAGAGGATTCCAGCAAGTGGTGAGTTTCCTTTTTCCCTTTCAAGGATAGAACTTGGTCAGAGAAAAGAGGTAAATTCAAAGGCAGAGATACTGAATACAAGCGAGGGTGGTCTTTGCATAAAGACTGCTACCCCTCTTGAGGTTGGAAATATTCTGAACTTTGAGTTTTCTGGACAGAAAAGACAGGCAATGGTCAAGTGGGTTCTAAGGGAAGAGGGTTTTTATATTGCTGGAATAATGTTTATTAATTCACGGACAAGGACCTGAGCCTTTCCTTCTTGATTTTTATGAGCCCCTTTGAGATCTTAATGCTTTTGTGTTTTGGTTCTGCCTGGCCCTTTTCTATATATAAGTCAGTAAAAACCCAAAGGATTTCAGGAAAGAGCCCTATTTTTTTGATAATAGTCCTGATTGGCTATATTGCAGGTATCATCCACAAGATACTTTACAGTTATGATTTTGTGCTATTTCTTTATATTCTAAATGCTATTATGGTGGGTATTGACACATGGCTCTATTTCAGGCTAAGGTCTTCAGAATCTTGACAATTATCATCCGTCAAACCTATATTATTTTATGAATTCACCATACATAGAAGACCTTAAAGTCCTTCCATGCCTTGCCCAGTTTACTGAAAAAGAGCTCGAAATTATTGGAGAGGGTCTTGAGGTTAAGACTCTCAAGAAGGACAGCCCTATCTTCTATGAATCAGAGCCAGTAAGGGATATATTTATAGTAAAGGATGGCTCTGTAAAGTTATATAAAAGTTCTCCTGATGGCAGGGAACTCGTCATAAGGGTGATGAAAGAGGGAGATTATTTTTGCTGTGCAGCAGCCTTTAGTGGTGAAAGGTATTTTGTAAATGCCATTGCTAATGAGGACTCAACTATTATTACACTGCCTGTTAGCCTTTTTAAAAAGAGGCTTTTTGGTAGCATTGATCCCTTAACAATGAAACTTATTAAAGGCCTTTGTGGCAGGATCAGATATCTATCATGTATTGTTGAGAATCTCACATTTTTAAATGTTGAACAGAGGATAGGCCATTTTTTATTGATGGTTTCCCATGAGACCTCATCTGATGATGAGGTCGAACTTTCCCTTACCCATCAGGAGATAGCTGGAATGGTAGGGACTGTGAGGGAGGTTGTCTCAAGGGTAATGTCAAAGTTAAAAAAAGAAGGTGTAATCCTCCAGAGTACAGTTAAGGGGTTCAGGATAAGTAAAAGAAGACTTTATAAATATCTGAGTGAAGAATCTGCTGTATGATTTAAATCATAATTATTTCCTCTCATTATTCGTAGAATTACTCTTTAAGTAGAGGAGAAGACCATGAAGTGGATAGAGGATGAGGATATAAGAGCAGCATTAAAGGAGATGAGGACCTATATTGATATTACTGAGGAGGACCTCAAGAAGATCTTCGACCTTGCCCTGGAACATGCAAGGAGAAGACTGAAGAAGAGGGTCCCTGTGAGTATGGTCATGACCAGGGATGTTATAACTGTTAAAAGGGATATGAGCCTTAAAGATTTAGCAAGGCTTCTTGCAGAAAAGGGGATCAGCGGAGTGCCTGTTGTGGATGACCTTAACAGGGTTATTGGCATTGTTACAGAGGCAGATATTATCTTTCAGACAGGGCAAAAAAGAAGCAGGGGATTGAGGGAATTTCTGAGAGAGCTTTTTGGAGAGCCTCATCCAAAGGATACCAGAGGTCCTTTTTCAGAGCTCAGGGTTGAGGATATAATGAGTACCCCTGTTATTACAGCCACTCCTGATATGGATATAAGGGATGTGGCAGTCATACTTGCAGAAAAGAGGATAAAGAGGATGCCTGTTGTGGACTCTGATGCCAGGCTTATCGGCATAATATCAAGACAGGATATTGTAAGGGCAGTAAGCCATGAGTCTTAAAGAATATATTTTAAAATTTAAAGGAGGAGCCAAGTCTCCTCCTGGTGTCCCTCCTGTTGAGGTCTTCTGGTCCTTTATTGGTTCATTTATAGGCATCTCTGCCTGTGGATACCTCTCTTCATTCTATTTTGAGCCAAGGGAGATGACCCTGTTTATAGGTTCCTTTGGTGCATCAGCAGTCCTTGTGTATGGTGCAATAAAGAGTCCCTTTGCCCAGCCGAGGAATCTTATCGGAGGCCATGTCTTTTCAGGTATTATGGGTGTCCTCAGTTATCAAATTATAGGAGAACCTTTGTGGTTTGCTGGAGCAATAGCTGTATCAAGTGCAATTGCTGTTATGCTTATTACAAAGACCCTTCATCCACCAGGAGGCGCCACTGCCCTCATAGCTGTTATTGGTGGAGAGAAGATCCACAGGCTCGGCCCTCTCTACCCTTTTATACCAGCCGGTCTTGGAGCCCTGATTCTCTTAATTGTTGCCCTTTTTGTGAATAATCTTTCAAGGCAGAGGAGATACCCAGAATACTGGCTATGAAGTATGAAGGACTCAAGATTTATGGAATGTGTCTTGAGAGGCTCCAGCACCAGATCAGGCTTGCAAAGGAGCGGATAAAGACCATGAACCCCTCACCAGAGAGGATAGTCCTTGAGTGCTATTATACCAGTGATGTGGAGGATATTATTGATATCCTTGAACTTTATGATGTAGAACACAAGGATATGGATACAGTAAAACAGAAGCTCTCTGACCTTGCTGATGATATCTCCATCATGATGCGAGAGAGACTTGAGTTCTGCTTTAATGAGGATGGTGACCTCTGCCTCTACCTTGTCCTTAAGAAGTAGTGATTTTTGTCACTGATATTCCTTCTTTATCTAAAATAACAATATTATATGATACCTGTTGTGCTGTATATCCTTATCTCTGTAATCCCGGCATCATCAGATACATTAAATCCTCCCCGTGTATTATCCTCTTCTTTTTATCCCTGTTCAGACTGCCACCAGGGACTTAAGACAAACCCTCAGGTGAGAAAACTCTCTTTTCACGATGATATCCTTATTGAGCATGATAAACTCTGGTGTCTTGACTGTCATAGCCCTTCTGATAGAAACAGGTTAAGACTTCCCAGCGGAAGGACTGTTCCTTTTGAGGACCTTCCAAGGTTATGTGCTACCTGTCACGGTCATATTTATACAGAGTGGTCTAAAGGGATTCATGGAAAGAGGACAGGTTACTGGAATGGTAAAAAGAACTACTCTATCTGTACAGATTGCCATAATCCCCATTCACCTTCTTTCAGACCTCTCAGACCGGAGCCTCCACCACTAAGGCCAGAGAGAACCATCAGGAGGGATTGATGCTTACGCGGAGAGAATTATTAAAAAATAGTATCACTCTCCTTGGTTCCCTGGGCCTTAATGCCTGCCTCAAACAGGACATCTTTAAAGAAAAGTTCAGGGAGCTTTCAGAGGAAGAAAAAAGGAGATTTTTAAAGAGGCTTGAGGAGAGATATGAAAAGAGATATGGTATTAAGTTCAGTGTGAGAGATACACCCCCTCAGAAAGGCGTTGTCTTCGGCTATGCCCTTGATCTATCAAGATGCATTGGCTGTAGAAGATGCGTTTATGCCTGTGTGAAAGAGAATAATCAATCAAGGGATATTCCTATCCAGTGGATAAGGGTATTGAGGATGAAAAAAGGGCATTTTGCTCCTTCAGATTTTGAGTCAGCAGAACACTACTATAATCCCGAGAAGGTTCCAGAAGATGGATATATCTATATTCCTGTCCAGTGCCAGCAATGTGAAAACCCACCATGTGTTAAGGTTTGCCCTACAAAGGCTACATGGAAGGAACATGATGGTATTGTTGTTATTGATTATGAGTGGTGTATTGGATGCAGGTGCTGTATGGCTGCCTGTCCCTACTGGGCAAGGAGGTTCAACTGGAAGAAGCCTTACATCCCTAAAGAAGAGATAAATCCTGATACTCATTATTACGGAAACAGACCGAGAACCAGAGGGGTTGTTGAGAAATGCATCTTTTGTATCCAGAGGACAAGGAATGGTAGATATCCTGCCTGTGTAGAGGCCTGCCCTGTTGGTGCGAGGAAATTCGGCAATCTCCTTGATCCTGAGAGTGAGGTCCGATACATCCTCGACAACTTCAGCGTCTTCAGGTTAAAGGCAGAGCTTAATACAGAACCGAAGTTCTTTTATTTCTTTTCCCTTGGTTAAGATGAGCCTGTTAAGGGAGGCATCGGTCTTTTTAAAAGGTCTCACTGATGTGACCTTCAGAGGTGGAAGGGTCTTTTATGTCTGGATGAGTATCCTTACCCTCTTTATTTTGACA
>DAISHO010000020.1:0-14591 GCA_036822495.1 Thermodesulfovibrionales bacterium | reverse complement strand
TTTGCGGATGAACTCAAGCAGCTCCTTTGCTGAGACCTTCTCGCCCGAGAGCTTCTCCACGCTTTCGTATTTCCCGAAGACCTCCATTGCAGGTCCGATGGCAGAGATGAAGAAATCAGAGCCACCGATACCCTCGTTCCAGAACTGGTCTAATTTTTCTTTGATCTTTGCCTCAATCTGAGATTTAATCTCATTAAAGTAGGCTGTTTTGCGTTCAGTTCGCTTCCGGCAGACCATGTAGATGGAAGAGGCAAGGGCGGCGGATTCGCTTGCACGAAGGCGGACTTTCATCTCAGTATGTACGGGCCAGCTTGCAGTCAGATAAAGTCCTGAATTTAAAAGAGCGTTTATGATGGTTTCCCACGCCTCTGTTGATTTATGAGCAAAGACGGTGCAGGCAATACCGTCTGGCTTTAAAACACGATGGATTTCTTGAAAAGATTTGGCTATCATATCCTCAAAAAACTTCTTTCCACCTTCAAAGCCACCTTCCCCATGCGAATAAGCTACGATTTCTTCTGTTTTGGGTGTCAAGGGTGTGGCAAAGAGTTCTGGATACAAATCTCCAATCGTTCTTTTAAACCAGACATAGAAGAAATCAGATAGATAAGAATAAGGCACATTGTCATAATAAGGTGGATCTGTGATAATCGCATCAAAGTAGTTGTCGGAATAGGGCAGAGATGTGGCAGAGGATTGGGTGACGGTGGCAGGAGAAGAAATTGTAGAGATATGTTTTATTGCTTCTAACATTGCTTCCAAATCCCATTGCCCTCTTGCATTACTGAATGGGTTAACTTCTCCGTAATCCCAGACCATAGGCAAAGCCTGCCTGTCAAATGCTCTTTCAAAAGAAAGAACATCAGATCTCCATCTCGTTAATATAACTGAATATGTTGCCAACCGATTTATTCCCAACGCCAAATAGCTCACCACCGCCTTCGCATATTCTTCATCATATCCTTCAGCCAGCATCTTCTCATGCGCCTGCCTCACCTTCTCCACAAATGTAATCAGTGCCAATTTCTGGCGGGAGTTGAAAAGGTCACCCCATGTATTTAATCCATAATTCCTTATAGAAAAGGCTCTTTCTGCTCCACTTCCCTTCCCTTCTGGTGTAGGTTCATCTGGCACAGGGTCAAATCCCCACAAGTCAAACAATCTCTGCCTTTTCTTCTCCAGATATTTCTCTGCTTCTTTGAAAATCTCCAAGTCCTTTTCCGTGGCAATGCGATAGGTTTTCCCTTGTTTCGTCGGAGGATGCAGAACAACTGCAATCAGCCTCTGCCCTGCTTTTCCATCCTGAAACTGCTTTCTTACCTCTTTATCGCTCAAGCCAGAACTACAGCACGGACAGATGACCTTTGCCCTTGAGACCGTGCCTGTTTCAGGGTCAAAGTCAATTTGCTTGCCTTCTCTGATTTCAAATTCAATTCTGTTGCCTTTCGGAATTAGCTTATAGGCAACTTTCTTATTCTCTTTCTTCGCAAGCCATGTCTGCCTAACCAGAGGAATCTCAGCATTGCAGGCTGGGTTCTGACATCTCACAGTCCTTGCCCAGATGTAGCCGACAGGTATTGAGCCATCAGGCTCGGAAGGATAAAACTTGCCAATCTCCTTTTTCGCCTCTTCTAAAACCCATTCTCCCCACTTCTTTACATCATCGAGCAGGGGATTGTATTCTTCCTCTACCTCTATCCTACCGACCTTGACTTTGCGTTTTTTGGGCTTCCCATACTTCTGAGGATACTCAAGCGTGCATTTCAAAATAAGTACAGCCACAGGGTTCAGGTCACTGGCATAAGTCTCGCATCCCAACCGCAAAGCCTCAAGAGGAATTGCACCTCCACCTGCAAAAGGGTCGAGGACTTTTGGTGGCTTACCGTTGTTTGCCTTCAATATTTCTTCTCTTGCCCTTTCGATAAGGTTTTTATTCAGTGAGTTTTCCCATTTTGAAAGATTGGAAATGAACTGTGCTCGTTTAAGTCTCTCCTCTTCATCCTTTGGCTCACGCGTTAGCGCAGCGTAGATGCTCGCCCTTGAAGAGGCAAGAGGTCTCCTCGCCCACCAGATATGTAGCGTTGAGATATGTCCATGGCGGATATTCTTTTCTCTTGCGGATTCCTCGCTTACTTCTTTTATAGGGAAGTCAGATTCGATAAAAGATTTGTTGGTCATAATTCAATCCTTAATCATTCGATATCTCTGCCTTTTCTTTCCAGTCCTTTACAATATACCTCACAATATCTATCTCTTTATCAGGTTCGAGCTTTGCAGCAGGATTCTGAATCAGGTAAAGTTCTGGATTAGAAGTAGCATTTGTTACGACATAAAGCCAGTATTCATCTTTTAGCCTCTGCGCCATGAGCCACTCGTTTGGCGTCAGGGCAATAGCACCTTCCTTTGCCCTCGCCTTAACCTCTATATAACGATAGTTCATTTTTTCATCACGAGAACGAATATCATAGCCCAGGTTGTGTAAAGATACATCTTCCGGAAATCTTCCGTTTTTTTGCTCATATTCCATGGCAACTTTCATGCCTATTTTTTCAACCTCTACATCGCTTACCATTTCACCAATCAACTGAGGAATGACTCTAACAGCTCCGATAATTTTTGGCTCAGTGGGATAAAGATGGGTTTCGGATTTTATTTCATTTTCAAGTCGCTGTTTTTTACGCTCTAAATCTTCTTTTTTCCTTTGTTCATTCAGAATTATAGGCTCTGGGATGTTTTCGCCTTTCATCCTCCGCGTTTCATAATCAGATATTTTAGCATCTGACTCAAGAATCATAGAATCAAGAGACCGAATCCCGTACTTCTTTTTTATTTCGGCATCTCTTTGCCGTCTTTCTAAAAGCTCGTTTTTGTATTTCTCAATCCCCTCAGTTATAACAAAAGACACCACAGAATCTTCATCCAGAGAGATTTCAGGTGTTGATTGAGTGGTAGTGGGTTTCAGGTCCCATAAAATAGCTGGATTTAAAAATGACATATTACCATTTCTATCCTGATATACTGCAAAGAGTCTTTTACCAGCAGTCTCATTTTTACCATCTTTTATCTCGCCCTCTAAGAACCAGATAATGCCATCCCGCCTGCCTTCGGGGTCAATAAATGTTGCCCCTTCTAATGCTATATCTTTATATCTTTTGAAGATTTGCTCCACAACAGCCTCTAATAGGGGATGTCCCATTGCCACAAATTCAGCCTGGGTCTTGAATGCTTTGTCTTTATCAAAAGAGACCTTTGCGTATTCTTTCTGAACCTCTCCAAACTTTATTTTGAATTCGTAAGACTGATTGCGAATATCAAAAGGCACAGAGGTAATACGCCAGATTCCTTTTCCTTTTTCTTCCATTTTAATATTAAGTGCTTTTGCAGTTCTCTTAAAGAATTCCTCAATATATTCTGGAACGAGCCTGTTTTCCTTTGCCTTTCTCTGCTCCCCCAGAATACGGGTTAAATCAATGTGCCTTGTGGCAAGGGCTTCCTGGCTTGCAATCCTAACTTTTTCAATAGCCTCTTCATCAGGGATTCTTTCAAAATCCTTAAGGATTTCTTCCATTGTTCTGCGATTTGCAATGGCATCAACGATAAGGTCTTTTAAACTCTTTCCAACTAATACATCACCTATAACATCAAAGACCCTGTCTGAACCAAGATGCTCTTTTATCCTTTCAAGTTTTTCAAATAGTTTTTGTAAAATACGGCCTTCTTTTGTATCTATAGCAACTAAGTTATAGATATGAACCTCATGCTGTTGACCATAACGATGTATCCTCCCCATCCTCTGTTCCAGGCGATTTGGATTCCACGGTATATCATAATTGACCATAAGCCAGCAGAACTGTAAGTTTATACCTTCACCACCCGCCTCAGTTGAGACCATAATCTGTGCCTTGTTTCTAAAGGTAGCCTCTGAGTTAATCTTATTTTCCATGTCCATTCCACCATGGATAAAAGCCACCGAGTATCCCCATTTTTTAAGTTTATCAACCAGATACTCTAATGTATCCCTTGCCTCTGTAAAGATTAGAAGTTTTGTATTGGTCTGCCTGAGGTTTTCAGCATCTATTACTTTCTTCAGTTCATTCAGCTTGGTCTCAATCTCCTTTTTCTCTACTTCTTTAGCAATATCCACAAGTTCTTTAAGTCTATCCAATTCTTCTTTTAATTCTTCAAGGGTCTCTGCAGAAGTTAGCTTTTCAAGAAGTTCTTCTTCCTTTCTCCATCTTTCCTGTTCTTCTAAATCTTCGAGGTAATCCTCCTCGTCTACATCCGCTGACAGATATCCAGTATCCTGAATTAACTGCCCCTTCTTATATAAATCGTTCAAGCGTTCATATCTTCGCTCTAATGATTTCCTCACAGCACGCACACTTGAGGCAAGACGACGCTGTAGGATGGTAAGGGCAAAAGCTACATTACGCTTTTCTTTCTCCAGAGCTTTGTTGAAATTCTTTTCAACATATTCAGTAACAGCATTATAGAGATTTTTCTCATCATGGGATAGATAAAACTTAACTGTTTTTACCTGACGAGGTGGAAAAATAGGAGCATTATCAAAATCTTTTAAGTCTTCTTTCAACCTTTTTAAATATAAAGGATTGTCTTTATTCTGAATAGACTCTGCAAGCATTGCGGTATCAGCAAAAAAACCCGGCTCCAAGAGGTCAAGGAGAAGTCGGAAGTTTTCAGGGTCGCCCCGATGTGGTGTAGCTGTAAGAAAAAGGAGGTAATTCGTTAGAGATGAAAGGAGCTCTCCGAAATTGTAACGCTGAGTTTTATTAATCTTTTGACCATATTTATAGGCAGACATCTTATGTGCTTCGTCCACTATACATAGATCCCATCTGGTGTCTTTTAAGGCAAACATTACATCGTCCTGCTTTGCAAAATCCATAGATACAATAATCTGGTTATTCTCTTTAAAGATGTTCAGCCCCCAGGAGGCATTCATTACTTCTCTATCTACAACTATGAAATTTTCCTGAAATCTTTCTTTCATCTCTCTGCGCCACTGATCTTTAAGATGTCCCGGAACAACGATAAGGGTTCTCCCTACGAGTCCACGATACTTAAGTTCCTTTAAAAGCAGCCCAGCCATGATTGTTTTTCCTGCTCCTGGGTCATCGGCAAGGAGAAACCTGATTCTTGGATTCTGGAGGATGTAATGGTATATAGCCTCAATTTGATGAGGCAATGGGTCAACCTGAGATACATTTACTGCATAAAGAGGGTCAAATTGAAAGGCATTCCTTATTCGGCAGGATTCTATATAAAGAAAAAGGGCCTCACCATCGGCAGAGAATTTGAAAGGCTTCTTTTCTATAATCTCTATATTTTTTAAATCTGCCTCTGAGAGAATCGGATTATAAAATGTTTTTGTCTCAAGACCAACAGTCTCAATTTTAACCTGACCGTTCCCAAAATTCTTAACTGACAGAACCCTAACCCTTTCTTGCCAGAAAGGCCCTTGGAGAACATCACCTGCTCGGAATTGGGGCATCTTAATATCTCCTGAAAGGGCTCTAAAATTCCTATTGCTGTAACTAAAATTTAGCATAAGGCTTGAACTCTCTGTCAAGGTGACAAAATATCGACTGTAAAATCGATAATAACAGGAGGTTCGAGCCATGTCACATTTTAACACAATCTGTAATTGCGACTTCTACATCTCATACCGAGACATTAATTGAAAATATAGAGAGAGCCCTTAAGGCACAAAGCAACAGGTGGTATCACATAGGGCTTTTCTTTTAGCTTACCCCCTTTTGGGTGAAGCAGGACATCTTAAAGCAGAAAGGAGGTTAATATTTAATTTCAAAAATCTTTCAGAAATGAAGCATAATTGATTAATACTTCTTAAAAAACTCTTTACAGTTCCAGAACTATAAAGCCCGGGTGAAGCGCCTCTTGACTTTTCATATAAACATATGTAAATATATTTATATGAATCAGGTCTTGAAGCTATTGAGGCTTCTTTCTGATCCCCTAAGGCTGAGGATATGTATGATTCTTAGTAGAAAAGAGCTCTGTGTATGCCAGCTTATGGCCATAACTGGTGCATCCCAGCCCCTTGTATCGAGAAACCTTGGGCTCCTCAGAGAAGCCGGTCTTCTATCAGCAAGGAGGGATGGCAAGCTCCTTTTTTACAGGGTTTCAGAGGACCTGTCACCCCTTCAAAACAAGTTTTTAAATACTATTCGGGAGGTTTTGGACGAGGACCCTCAGGTTATTGCAGACATGCAAAGGGTTGTGGAGTGTCAGGAGTTCCAGAAGAGGACAGGCCGGTGTGACATGAAGGCACTAAAGAGATTTATGGAGGAGGTCAAAAGATGAGGAAGAAGGTTTTTATATATTTCCTTCAGCTCTTAATTTTGCCACTGAGCGCATTTATATTTATGTGCACTCAGGTCTATGGAGAAGTTAATCACATGCTGTCATCAGTGTCAGAGGTAATTGGAGAAAACATAAGTAATAATGAAAAGTCTTATACCCTTAAGGAGGCCCTTGAGATAGCCCTTAAAGGCAATCCTGAACTAAGGGCAATGTATATGAACCTCAGGTCAGTAGAGCAGGATATCTATATCCAGAGAAGTTATCTTTTGCCCCAGTTAAGGATAGAGGAGAGATTTATGAGGACTGATAATCCTGCCTATGTATTTTCTACAAAGATTAATCAGGGAAACTTTACCATGGCAGACCTTATGGGTGCACCTGATACATTTAATGCCCCTTCTCCGATAAATAATTTCCAGACTGTCCTGAGTTTTGAGATGCCTCTGTATGTAAGAAAGGCCTGGATCGGTCTTGATATATCAAAGAAGCAGTACGAGACAGTTAACCTGGAGTTTGAGAGGAAAAAAGAAGAAATAGCCTTTCAGTTAATTAAGGCCTATATAGGGGTCCGCACCGCAAAGGAGTATGTAAAGGTGGCAAGGCTCGGTCTTGAGAATGCAGAAGAACACCTGAGGATTGCAAAGGCAAGGCAAACAGCAGGCCTTGGACTAAGCTCTGATGTCCTGAGGGCGGAGGTTGGTGTTGCTGATGCAAAGGCAAGGCTTATTTCTGCTGAAAAGAATCTCTCTATAGCAAAGAGGGCCCTTGGTCTGGTCATGGGCATGGATGAGCCCGTTGATATTAAAGATGAAATTACGAATTCTTTGCCACCGCTCCTCGATGAAGGTATTTACCTTGAAAGGGCCCTTCAGTCAAAGGAGATAAAGGCGATGGAGCTCAGATATGAAAACGCAAAGAAGTTTATTAAACTTGAGAGGTCTGATTACATACCACAGATAGGTATTGGTGCAAGTTATGAACTCGATGACCATAATACGCCCTTTGGTTCTGAGGGAAAGAGCTGGCAGGTTATGGCCTTTTTAAGATGGGATATCCTGAGTGGTGGGAAGACCTATTACAGCACAAAGAGGGCTGAATATAAATTGCAGGAGGCAGGTGAATATCTTGAGGGTCTCAAAAAGAGCATCAGGTTCAGGGTCCACGAGGCTTACAGTACTGTTCTTGAGGCAAAGGCCCATCTTGACCTTGCCATTTCGAGCCTTCAATCAGCAGAAGAGAACAGGCGGCTCATAAAGATTAGATATGAGAATAATCTTGCAAAGATAATAGACCTTCTCGATGCCCAGACAAGCCTCGATAATGCAAGGGCCCTTGTGGTGCAGAAGGAAGGAACACTTCAGGAGGCAATAGCAGGGCTCATGTTTTTAAGCAATATGATGAATGAATACATAGAAGGAGGTATAAGATGAAGAGGGTTCTTCTGGCAAAAGTAACGCTTGCAATATTAAGCCTTGGCCCGGTATTACTTTTTTCATGCTCAAAGGATGAAAAGGCTAAGACAACAGTGCAAGCAGAGGTTACCGGAGTAAAGGTTTCCGAAGTAAGACCTTTAACCATAGATGAGGTCTATGAGGTCTCAGGCACAATCAGACCGAGGATAAGCTCAATAATATCCTCAAGGATAATGGGTGAAGTGAAGGGCCTATATGTTAGAGAAGGAGACAGGGTAACACAGGGACAGGTCCTTTTAAGCGTTGATGACAGGGATTTTCGTGAAAGATTAAATCAGGCAGAACAGGCTTATGAGGAGGCTGTAAGGGCCCTTGAGAGTGCAAGACAGAATAAGAGACTTGCTGATATTACCTATGAGAGATACAGAAGGCTTTATGAAGAAAAGGCCCTTACACAACAGGAACTTGATCAGATAGAGACCCAGAAGGAGCTGGCAAGACTTGAGCTTGAGAGGGCAGAGGCTATGGTCAGGAGGGCAAAGGCAGGTCTTGAAGAGGCAAGGATAATGTATGGTTATACAAAGGTAACCTCTCCAATAAATGGTGTGGTCACAGAAAAAAAGGTAGAGATAGGTACTATGGTCATGCCTGGTGTCCCTATTTTTACAGTAGAGGACACAGAGAATTTCAGGCTTGAGGTTTATCTTGATGAGAGATTTTCAGGAAAAGTAAGGGCAGGAGAAAAAGTTCCTGTTTACATCGAATCAAGGTCTCAGGCCCTTGAAGGAAGGATTTCAGAGATTGTACCAGCCGTTGATCCATTAACAAGGAGTTTTCTTGTAAAGATTGACCTCAAAAGTAAAGGCATACCAGAATTGAGGTCTGGCCTTTATGGAAAGGCAAGGTTCAGTGCAGGTAAAAAGACAGGACTCCTTGTGCCAGAGGGCGCTATTGTGAAAAAAGGACAGCTAACAGGTCTTTATGTTGTTGATCAAAAAGGTTATATATCTTACAGGATAGTTAGAATAGGTGCTTCCTATCCTGAAAAGTCAAGCGTGGAGGTCCTTTCAGGACTTAATCCAGGTGAAAGGATTATTACAGAAGGTATCGAGAGGGTAATAGAAGGTGGAGTGGTGAAGGAGGCGATTAGATGAACAGTATAGGGATTTCTGGTTCAATAGCAAAGGCCTTTATAAGGTCAAAACTGACACCTATACTTATTATTGCTGCCCTTCTTTCAGGTGTCTTTGCCCTTATAATGACACCAAGAGAAGAAGAGCCCCAGATTGTTGTTCCCATGATAGATATATTTGTGACCTATCCAGGTGCCTCTGCAAAGGAGGTAGAGGAGAGGGTCACAAGACCCATGGAAAAATTTCTCTACGAGATAAAGGGAGTGGAGTATGTCTATTCTATTGCAAGGCCAGGTATGAACCTTACTATCGTAAGATTCTATGTTGGCCATGACATGGAAGACGCTATTGTAAAGGTCTACAATAAGCTCATGTCTCATTATGACCTCATACCTCAGGGTGTTTCTCAACCCCTTGTAAAACCAAAATCAATAGATGATGTGCCTATCCTCTCCTATACCCTGTGGTCAGAAAGATACAGCTCCTATGAACTGAGGAGAATTGCCCAGGAACTCTGCACAGAGATAAAGAAGGATAAAGAGATTTCTGAGACCCATATAATAGGGGGCCAGAAGAGGCAGATAAGGGTTGTGCTCAATCCTTCTAATCTCAGGGCTTATAATCTCTCAGCCCTTCAGATAATGCAAATGCTTCAGGGTTCCAATGTAGTCATACCTGCTGGAGCCATTCAGACTGAAAACAGAGAGGTTCTTGTAGAGGCAGGAGGATTCCTCAGGACAGCAGAGGAGATTGGGAATGTCGTTGTTGGTGTTTATAATGGAAGACCTGTTTACCTTAAAAATATCGCAAAGATTGTTGATGGACCCGAGGAGCCCCAGAGCTATGTCTTTACAGGATTTGGACCGCAGGCCCATAAAAAGATCGGAAATGCTATGTCTGAAGGTGCAAGCCTTTATGAGGCTGTAACCATTGCCATTGCAAAGAAAAAGGGGACAAATGCCACAGAGATTGCAAAGAGGGTTGAAAAAAAGCTCAATGATTTAAAAGGAAAGCTCATACCCCTTGATGTGAATATCATAGAGACACGAAATTATGGAAAGACAGCAAAGGAAAAGTCGGATGAACTTCTTGAACATATATTGATAGCCACCTTCTCTGTTGTCCTTCTGATTGCTATTACCCTTGGATGGAGAGAGGCTGTAGTTGTAGCTGTTGCTGTTCCTGTTACCCTCGCCCTCACATTACTTATTAATTATCTCTATGGTTATACCCTTAACAGGGTTACCCTCTTTGCCCTCATATTCTCCATAGGTATACTCGTGGATGATGCCATTGTTGTGGTGGAGAACATTCACAGGCACTTCAGGCTTCACAGGATAAGTCCCCTAACAGCCATACTTGCAGTAGATGAGGTAGGAAATCCTACAATCCTTGCAACATTCACTGTTATTGCTGCCCTTCTCCCAATGGCCTTTGTCTCTGGCCTCATGGGTCCTTACATGAGACCCATACCTGTAGGTGCCTCTGCTGCCATGCTTTTTTCGCTCCTTGTGGCTTTTATAGTCAGCCCATGGATGAGCTACATAGTATTAAAGAATGTGAAGCCTGAAGAGCATAAAAAAGAGGGAGAAAGGCTTCTTAATATTTATGGAAAGATTCTCAGTCCCCTTATAGATTCTCCAAAAAAGAGGTATCTTGCCCTTGGAGGAGTACTTGCACTCCTTCTGGGAGCTATTGCATTACTGCCCTTAAAAAAGGTCACAGTTAAGATGCTACCCTTTGATAACAAGAGTGAGCTACAGGTGATTATTGACATGCCTGAGGGAACGACCCTTGAGGAGACAACGAGGGTGGCTATGGAACTGGGAAGATATATAAGAACCATTCCAGAGGTTACAGACTATCAGATCTATGCTGGCACCTCTGCACCTTTTAATTTCAATGGTCTTGTAAGGCATTACTACCTGAGGACAGGTCCTAATGTGGCAGACATACAGGTGAATTTTGTGCCTAAGCATGAAAGGTCGAGCCAGAGCCATGATATTGCAAAGAGGATAAGAGAGCCTCTCGTAGAGATTGCCAAAAGATACGGTGCAAGAATCAAGATTGCAGAGATCCCACCAGGACCACCAGTTTTGAGCACCCTTGTAACAGAGGTCTATGGTCCTGACCACAAAAGGCAGATAGAGATTGCAAGGCAGATCATGGATATCTACGAAAAGACAGAGGGAGTTGTTGATGTTGACTGGTATGTGGAGGACGATCAGGACAAACTTGTATTTGAGGTAGACAAAGAAAAGGCGGCCTATCATGGTATAAGCACTGATAGGATATCCCAGAGCCTGAGGATTGCCCTTGGAGGTATGCCCGCAGGTCTTGCCCATCTTTCAGAAGAAAAGGAGCCTGTTGAGATATTCCTCAGGCTTCCCATTGAAGAGAGGGCAAGGATAGAGGCCCTGAGGGCAATGACAGTACCGACACCGAAAGGAAATATACCATTAAGTGAACTTGTGAGGATAAGAAAGACCATAGAGGATAAGACTATTTATCACAAAAATCTTCAGAGAGTTGTCTATGTTACTGGTGATGTGGCTGGGAAGGAAGAGAGCCCTGTTTATGCCATATTAAAAATGAGGAAAGTCATATCAGAATTAAAAATACCAGAGGGCTATTCAATTAAACAGTACTATGCCAGACAGCCCTATCTCGAAGACAAATACTCCATTAAGTGGGATGGTGAGTGGCATATTACCTATGAGGTCTTCAGAGACCTCGGTATAGCCTTTGGAGCAGTGTTGATTCTCATATATATCCTTGTTGTTGCTTGGTTCAAACACTTTGTAACACCATTGATAATCATGGCCCCAATCCCTCTCACCCTCGTTGGAATTATGCCTGGCCACTGGCTCTTTGGTGCATTCTTTACCGCTACCTCCATGATAGGTTTTATAGCCCTTGCCGGAATAATTGTGAGAAACTCTATACTCCTTATAGACTTCATACAGATGGAGTGGCGTGAATGTGGGAGTCTTAAGGATGCCTTGATTAAGGCAGGTGCTGTGAGGTTCAGACCCATTGCCCTTACCGCAGCAGCAGTTGTGGTTGGGTCCTTTGTGATGATCTTTGACCCAATATTTCAGGGTCTTGCCATAGCCATGATGTTTGGAGCGGTTGCCTCCACAGCCCTCACTCTCATTGCAGTACCTCTGCTTTATTATGAATACTTCAAGACAAGGATATGCCCTATAAAGGCAGAAGAACTTGAGGCAGAGGAGCCCCGGGATGAAATGTCAGAGATTTAACTAATCTTAAATCTTATAAATGTGTAGAAAGGAGGTTTGAAATATGTACATCGCAAAGACAGATTCATGGTACCTTGAAAGGATCATATGGCTCATTGCAGGGATATTCACTCTTTTGAGTGCTGTCCTTGCAGCTATCCACAGCCCTTACTGGCTGATCCTGACAGCCCTTGTGGGAATTAATCTTATTATTTTTAGCCTTACGGGTTTTTGCCTTATGGCAAACCTGATCTATGCCCTTGGAGCAAGACCAAGGCTACAGAAGGAATAAGGAGGAGGTTAACATGAAGGACATAGTCTATCTCTGCCTTGACTGTGGCAGGGTATCCTCAACAAGGATAGAGGTCTGTCCTATATGCAAAGGAAGAAATATTACTGAGTTTAAACTATCTGGCGTATATGGCGGAGGTGGTTGAAACCCCTGGGGTGGATGCTGAGGGCTTCAGCATTAAGGTCAAAATAATTGGTGGAGAAAGTAACAGTGAGGGATAGGTGATTGGTGGCGAAGTAACAGTTAGGAGCGAGCTTTATTGCGGTTCTCTAAGGAGCTTTCTTATATCTCCTACCCTCATTGTAATCTTCTTTGAATCAAGATACTCAAGAAAAGGAATCGCGTATTTCCTTGTTGTTTGGAGCATATCCCTGAAGTCAGAGACAGTAAGCTCTTTTTTCCCAGCAAAGAAGGCCTTTAATCTATTAAAGAGTTCCTGAAGGTGCTCTTTTGAGATATAGAGAGAGTCGTTTATTCTTTCAAGAAGGCCCTCCTGAGCAAGGAGCCTGAGGGCATCGTCAAGTTTTTTGTCATTTATATTTAATAATTTTGAAAGCTCTTCTTTTGTTGGCGGCTGAAAGGCACCCTTACGAATCTCCTCAAGGAGCCTCTTTTTCAGCTCAGGATCAAGGGAGGCAGTCTTGAATTCCTTCAGTCTTAGATATTCTCCTTCTTTAACAATCTCAGGAGAATTAATGATAATAAAATCAAAAAGGGGATGATCCAGTTGATGGCGGAGTGATAGCTGAAGGACTGACCTCAATTCTTCCTTAAGGGCACCTAGTTTTAAAGGATTTTTATTATGGAAATCTTTGAGGTTCGAGATAAGGGTTTTTTTAAGATCTTCTATATACCTTGAATGATAAAGAGTTCCATCAACATCAACGACAACTCCCTTTCCCTTAAGGGAGCTTACTGCTCTTTCTATTTCGCTTATCTCACTATTAATCCATCCATAAAGCTTTCTTTTTGGAAAACCCCTTACTGATCTCAAAATCTTGACTGAGAGCTTTTCTTCAAGACTTCCCTTTTCAAGGACTGAGAGGTCATTAATCAGTTCAGGATATCTCTTTCTGAGAGGATTGGGGTCAAGTACTATCCCTCCTCCAATTGTATCCAGAGGAGAAACCCTTCTTATAACAAATCTGTCCTCAAGGGATGTAACTACTGGCCTGTCAAGTCTCATCTGGCATAAGGCACTCTCACCAGGGAGGAGCTCTTCTCTGTCAAAGAATATACACCTTGCCATTGCCTCAGATGTCCAGATATGGAGATGCACAAGACTCTTGTTTTTCAAAGGAGGAGAATTTTTTAAGAGTTCGAGCTTTACATTCAATAAATTTGTTGGGATAAAGGTGTCAGGTTTTACAACAATATCTCCCCTTTCTATCTCTTCTTTTTCTATTGCCTGAAGATTTATGGCAAGCCTCTGACCGGCAAACCCTTCTTTAAGGGGCTTCCCGTGGCTCTGAAGACCTCTTACTTTGCTCTTTTTTTGAGACGGCAATATCTCTACAGGGTCATCGATTTGTATCCTGCCTGACACAGCAGTGCCTGTGACAACAGTGCCAAAACCTTTAAGTGTAAAGACCCTGTCTATGGGCAATCTAAAGACTCCACCTGATGGCTTTGGAGGTATCCTCAGGGCAATCTCTTTTATCTTATCCTTAAGTAATTCTATGTTCATACCTGTCTTTGCTGACACCGGTATGACCTCAGCTCCCTCAAGGAAGGTGCCCTTGACAAAATCCCTTACCTCTTCTTTTACAAGCTCGAGCCATTCCTCCTCAACGAGATCTGCCTTATTAAGGGCAATTAGGCCTGATTTAATCTTCAGGAGATCACATATGGCAAGATGCTCCCTGCTCTGGGGCATTATGCCTTCATCTGCAGCAATAACAAAGAGGACCATATCAATGCCAGCAGCTCCTGCCAGCATATTCCTTACGAGCCTTTCATGGCCTGGTACATCAACAATCCCCACTGTAAGTTGATCGGAGTAATTAAGATAGGCAAAGCCGAGGTCAATAGTTATGCCCCGCTCCTTTTCTTCCTTTAGTCTGTCAGGATCGATCCCTGTAAGGGCCTTGACAAGGCTACTTTTGCCATGGTCGATGTGTCCAGCCGTTCCAAGAATTACAAAGGGCATTTAAGACCTCTTTAATTT
>DAISHO010000019.1:0-14687 GCA_036822495.1 Thermodesulfovibrionales bacterium | reverse complement strand
ATAGCCTTCAGCCTGTAGCCTATAGTTCCTCATGCCCTTTTAAGATTTATCTTGGGGACAGGTGTGCCCTAGCATCCGATTTCTGACTTCAGACTTCTGACTTCTGGTATCTGACATCTGGCAGATGAGAATAGGTATAGGATATGACTCTCACAGGTTTGTAGAAGGGAGGCCCCTTATCCTTGGTGGTGTTTCTATTCCTTATGGAAAAGGCCTTCTCGGTCATTCTGATGGAGATTGCCTCTGTCATGCCATAATAGACAGCCTCCTGGGTGCAGCAGGCATGCCGAATATCGGCCAGCTTTTTCCTGATACAGAGCCCCAATGGAAGGATGCAAAAAGCACAGAGCTTTTAAAAAAGGTTGTTGAAGAGATAACACTGAGAGGTTATAGGATTCTCTGGATAGACTCTGTAATAATAGCTGAAGAACCCAGACTCAATCCCTTTATACCTGCTATGAAACAAAGCCTCAAAGATACGGGCATCCCACCTGATATAATTAACATAAAACCCAAGACAAACGAAGGCATGGGATTTACTGGAAGAAAAGAGGGCATTGCGGTCATCGCTGTTTGCCTTTTGAGGAAAAATTTTTAACTCCCTGCAAGGTATTTTTACCTTGACTGTAAATCCCTTATATGGTATATTTTGCACATGGAAATAGGGATTATCAGCCAAAACAGACCCTCCGTTGATGCCTCTCGATGCTATAAGTTGAAGACTGTAGATAACAGACTGAAAATCCTGGTTGAATTATTTTTTATTTCTGTAATCCTTCTCCTTCTTTTTACTTATTCCTCTGCAGAGGATAACGAGAAAGTTATTGAAATATCTCTCACAAAAGGAACATTCCTTATTGATTCAGAAAGATATGAAGAGGCTATTGAGGTTATAAATAAAGGTCTTGAACTTAGACCATCTGATAACAGGTTGTTACTTGTCCTTGGTATTGCCTATTCCAGAAGCGGTAGATACACAGAGGCCCTCGAGTTTCTCAAAAAGGTCTTGACTCTTGAACCAGAAAATTGCAGGGCAAGATATGAACTCGGTCTTGTTTTTATTGGACTCCATAATAGTCCTGAGGCAGAAAAGAATTTTAAAGAAGTACTTGAGAGGTGTCCTGATGAACATATAAAAGATTCAGTTACCAAATATCTCGAATTGCTCTTAGTCTCCAGAACCGAATCTGAAAAGACTGCCCACCTGAGCCTTCTCACAGGAATCCAGTACGACACAAATGTAATACTTGAGCCATCCGAACCAATTATCAAAAGACCCAAGAAATCAGACCAGAGAAGCGTTTCCGTAATTGATGCAGGATTTGAGGTTCTTAAAACAGAAAGGCTGAGATTAAGGGCTGGGTATATGTTCTACCAGAGTCTCCACAGGAGCTTAACAGACTTCAATATCCACCAGCATAGTGCAAATCTTAAATTAGATGCAAATATCAATGAAGGGACCAAGGCCTTTATCTCTTACACCATCCAGTATTCCCTTGCGGGTGGTGATCTTTACAGCGTGATAAATACCATCTCGCCAGGTATAGAGTTCCAGACCAAAGGAAATTTGACCACCTGTCTATTTTACAGACATGATTTCAGAAAGTTTTTTGATAGCGATACCTTCCAATCTAATTCCCTTAGAAGCGGAGGGATAAATGCCACTGGCATATCAGAAAGGTTCATG
Organism: Thermodesulfovibrionales bacterium; assembly: GCA_036822495.1. Lineage (GTDB taxonomy): Bacteria > Nitrospirota > Thermodesulfovibrionia > Thermodesulfovibrionales > CALJEL01 > CALJEL01. The sequence continues at coordinate 13,000 of DAISHO010000019.1, read as the reverse complement.
CTCTGGGAAAATGGTGGCATCACAGCTGAATACTCTATTGAGACAGAAGACACAGAAAGGGATTATCTTGACTCCCTTGGCCACAGGGTATCTATTATATTCTGGAGAGGCCTTAAAGACTGGTCCTTTTATCTCAAAGGAGAATACCTCTATAAAAGATACAAAGGAATAGAGCCAGGATTTTCAGAAAAATTAAAGGAAGGCAAGCAGGAATACAGCCTTGGCATTGAAAAAAAGATTGCCAAAGGTATCAGCCTCTCTTTATCAGAGGTTTACATATTAAACGATGCCAATATCTCAGGTTATGATTATACAAGAAACATCACTGGTGTCTATGTGGTCTTAAGGTTTTAAAAAGAGGAAACGGTATGATGAAAAAGGTCTCAGCATATCTCGTTCTTGCTTTCTTATCTGTCCCATTAACTGCTCCTGCCTCTGAAAGGGCTGGTGATGTCGTTGCTGTTAGAGGAGATGCCTTTGTTGAAAGGCAGAACCTCTCTATAAAGGCAGAGAAACGATTTGAACTCCTTGAAGAGGACAATGTGAGGACAGAGGAACAGGCAAGAATCAAGATGCTCTTCAGGGATGATAGCATCCTTACATTGGGCCCTAAAAGCAGGTTGATTATCAAACAGTATCTCTACAGTCCTCAAGAAAAGAGGGCTGAATCCATATATGAGCTTGTGGACGGAAGGCTCAGGTCTGTAGTAGGAAATGCTGTATATAAGGTAACAACCCCAACAGCCTTTTCAGCAGCAAGGGGAACTACATATCTTATATGGTACGATGTCCTTAAAGAGGTCACAGGAATTGCTGTCTTTGATGGAGAGGTAGAGGCTGGGAACATTGACCCTTCAATCAAAGAGACTGTGGTGGTCCGAAAGGGTGAGGTTGTATATATATTCAAAAATATGCCACCTTCAATGCCTGTTCCCATTGATACGAAAATAAAAGATATAGAGGTAGAAACCATTGTGGAGGATATGCCAGACCTTAGATTTCCTGTCTGGAGGCCTCTAATTCCTCCCCATCCTGAATGGGCAGAGGCAGTAAAACCACCCATTGAACAAAGGCCAGAGATTAATACAAGAATTTATATCTATCTTAACTTTCCTTAGAGGAGTAAACCATGAAAGGATTAAGGTCTTATTTGAACAAAATATCCAGTCTAATACTCCTTGTTTATATAATATTTCTTTTCTCATGCAGTGGTGCCTTTAAGACCTCAAGCTCAGAGGTAACCATTATAGTTGGAGATAATAGCAGGGCAGAGATAAGGATAGAGAATATTACGATATTAAAAAAGCTCAAGACACTCCTTGTAAGACTCCGCACCAGCAGTGCCATTGCTCAGGTCAGCCATCCTATTCCTTCGTATATCTCGAGCATAAAGGTCACTGTAGATGCACCTGACATGAGTCCGGTCATAAAGAGTGTTGACGTAAATGGTCAAGAAGTTGTGATTATTACAATTGAGGTTCCAAATGGCCTGAAAAGGCACTTTGTGGTTGATGCCTTAAATGCCTACGGAACCCTTCTTAACAGGGGAGAGGCTCTGGCAGACCTGAAGGGCGCTCCTGTAACCCTCGTTGTCGATATGCAAAAAACAGGCCTCTTTGTTGATGCAATAAATGGCATTGATACAAATGACTGCAGGACACCTTCTACACCCTGTAAAAGCATTACAAATACCCTGGCAAAGACTCAGGGCAATGAGGCAATATATGTGGCACAGGGCACCTATGACTATAGCTTAAATGGTGAGGCCTTTCCACTGACTCTGCCTCCAGGCACAGCCCTGATATGTGATTCATCTGCTGTAATAGATTCAATGAATATAAGTGGAGGGCCTGGCTCAGCCTTTGAAGCCTCTCAGCAAAATCATATCCATGGCTGTACATTCCAGAATGCCTGGCCTGCCATAAATGACTATGGCAATCCCATTATTGTATCAAGCATCCATGTAGGTTTGGGTAGCTGTGTGGGTGTTCAGATATCAGCAGATACAGTTGTAAAGGACTCTATATTCGAGAATATGGGCTGGGGTGGCTGCGATACCTACGGTGGTGTATATATAACAGGAGCCTCACCTATAATCAAAAATAATAGCTTTGTTAGTTCATCCATATACTCAGCCCTCACCATTGATGGAGGCACACCAGTAATAAGAAATAACACAATAGTAAATAATAGCTACGTTGGCATCAATGTCCTTTCAGGTGCCCCGAGGATAAATAACAACATAATAAGCTGTAACTCCCTATCTGACCTTATAAGTGAAAGCAATGTCAGCTTTGATGCTACAAATAATTCTTGGGACCATGCTCCTCCATCTACAGACCCAGCAGGCTATTGCCCTAATGGCATGGATATATGTTCTATATCCGGAACACTGCCACAATATGAACCCTATCTACCACCACCTCAAGGTGCATGTCTATAAAATTTCATGAATCTTGAACCTTAATGGAGCAAAAAATTCATCAAAGGTTTATAATTATCTCTGGTCTTCTGAGTACAACTCTAATGTGCCTCCTCTTACTTCTTAATCCCAAACATGGCAATAATATAGAGTCCATCCTTTATGACTACAGATTTGTTATAAAAAATAGACTGCTTCAGCAGCAACCCCCTGAAGATATCCTCATTGTTGAGATAGATGAAAAAAGCCTTGATGCCTACGGCAGATGGCCCTGGTCAAGGAGGCTTCAGGGAGAGCTCATTAAAAAGGTCCTTGAGGGAAAACCCCGCGTTCTTGCAATTGACATAGTCTATCCCGAGCCTGAATCTCCTCAAGCAGATACCTTTCTTGGTAATATCCTGAAAAAATCAAATGGGAAGATAGTCCTTGCGACAGGCTTTGACAGGGCAGAAAGAGAGGATTCTGAACTATTACTTCCGCCACCCCTATCACCTGATTTTGTAGAGGATTCTTCAATCTCAAGGATAAAGGAACAATCCCGCACTGCCACAATAACAACCGTCAATATCTTGAAGATAGGGCCTGAGGCAATCTACAGAGGTCCTGTGCTTGGCCATGTCTATAGCCCCCCAGAACCAGACGGAAAGATAAGATGGGAATATCTCTATGTAAGATTCAGTGATGAGCTTTATCCCTCCCTTGGCCTTGCCACAGCTATCATCGGTCTTGGCAGGTCAATAGAGGATTTAACAATCTATGGTAACAGAGGGGCTGGTATAGGTGAGATCTTCATCCCTTCTGACACAGCAGGGAGGATGAGGATTAATTATATCGGGAAGGAAAGGACATTCCATTATATATCTGCCTATGATGTTCTTAAAAAGCCATTCAATACAGATATCTTCAAGGACAGTATCGTCCTTATTGGCACTACCGCCATATCCACCTATGACTTTGCCGTGACACCCCTTTCAGCAAGGATGCCGGGTGTTGAGAAGAATGCAACTGTAATAGAGAATATTATCAACAAAAGATTTATTAAAGACCTGCCACTAACAGTGACTATGCTTGTTATTTTTCTATCAGGTATATTTCTTACCCTGTTACTGTCAAGACTCCGGGCACGGTCAGGGATAGTAGCATCCTTCTCTATATTAAGCCTTTTTTTATTCCTGAACCTCTATCTCTTTATGAATAATCTATATATGAATCTCCTCTACCCCATGCTGAACCTCATCCTGATCTCTTTTACGGGATTCTCCTATAAGTACATCAAGGAGGAAAGAAGGGCGAGGGAACTGAAACGAATATTCTCAAGTTATGTATCACCAAAGATAGTTGAACATCTCATAAATAACCCTGAGATGGCAAAACTGGGAGGGCAAAGGAGGGAGATAACTGTCCTATTTTCTGACATAAGGGGATTCACATCTCTCTCTGAAAAACATGAGCCAGAGGAGGTTGTTGCCCTTCTAAATGAGTATTTTAAGGCTATGACAGATATTATCTTTAAATGGGATGGAACCCTTGATAAGTTTGTTGGAGATGAGATAATGGCATTCTGGAATGCACCTGTTGAACAGCCCAATCATGCAGAACTTGCCATTAGATGCAGTCTTGACATGTCTGATAGGCTTGATAAGCTTCAAAAGAAGTGGCAGTTAGAGGGCAAACCTGTTCTTGACTGCGGGATAGGGATAAACACTGGAACTGTCCTTATAGGAAATATAGGCGCTGAGGACAAAAAGATGGATTATACTGCAATAGGAGATCATGTAAACCTCGGTGCAAGGATTGAAAAACTAACCAAAGAATGTAATACGAGGATTCTTATAACAGAATTTACCTATGAGAGAATAGCCACCCTTGTTAAGGATAATCTCATTGGCCATATAGAGATAACAGAGGTTGGGACTGTTCAGGTAAAAGGAAAAGAAAAACCTGTTAAGATATACAGTCTCAGAACCTTACCTCACCCTTCTTAGCATTTCCCTGTTCTCCGCAAAGTCTCCTCTACAATCTCCCTTATATCTGGATTTTCAGTATTGCAAAGGGTCTCTAATATCTTCTGGGCAGAAGGTGTATTAATGATGGAAAGGAGATAGGCAATATCTCCTCGCAATGTGTCATCTCCATTATTTAAAAGCTTAGCCAGATCTGGAAAGGTTTCTTCAATCCTTTCAGTAAATGAGTCTTTCAGCTCCTCCACAAGGGCAACAGCTCCAATCCTCACCCTTGTATTTTCTGAGCTTATAAGGTCAGGAAGGAATCTGAAAAGAGAGGGGTCATGTTTGAACATGTCAATTATATTTTCAAGAAATCCCTTGCCCATATATTCTATGAGCATGTCTTTGAGTTCAGTCTCTGTCATATGTTAGGCTGAAGGCCTTTATAGGCTACAGGCTTCAGGCCATAGGCGGCAGTTTGGTATAGCTCGCAAGCGTTATAAGGTAGAGCGTGTAGCGTGTAGGGAGTAATGACCCCCCTAATCCCTAACCTCTGCCTCCTCCACGCTCTACCTCATCCTAAAGCCTGCAGCCTTAAGCCTGTTTTTCTGCCTATTCAGGCTCGAATCTTGATTCAAGCCTCTTCATGAGCTGAGGCATTGTTGTATATTCAAGGTCATCAAGACCAAGTCTGTGGGGCTCGAAAGGACCGTGAACCCTGAGATAATTTCCAATCTCATTTGCCTTCTGCCTTGCATAATCAAAGGCAGGGTCATCAAAGAGGTCTCTTGGACCTATGAGTCTTCCATTTGCAATCTGGAATCCTGCTGCAATTACCCTGGGAGGACCGTCAAATCTTGTTGGGTTTGCCTTATCAAAGGGAACAGGCATTAACGGACCATGATGGGAACCCCTCATCCATCCCTCAACAATATGAGGAAAGGAAAAGGGTTCAAGGGCCTCACCAACAGCAGGAAGTCCTGCCTGACATCTCACTATCAAGACAGGGTCATCCTTTCCTACATATTTACCAGCAATAAGGCTTAATTTCTGTGTGCTGGCTGCTGCTGCTATCTCTCCCTTCTTTGTATAAACCCTCCTTATCATATACCTTCTCATTGCACCTATAAACATTAAAAGGTCATAGAGCTCTTCAGGTGTATGGAGTTTTATACTCCTGTGGCCATAGACATCAACAACCTCAAAGGTAAATCCATCGTGCATGGCCGGATCAATAACAAGCCCTGCTGTATTAAAGGGATCAGCAAACATTTTAAAAAGGGGAAGATTCCATGCCCCAGGTGAGGTCTTATCAGCCATAAATACTATAACAGGTTCTGATTTCCTCTCAACAAACTCCATCTCTGCCACACCAGGACCCATCCCTTTCACATTTCCAGAAAAGGCATCTGCAAGGAGGTCCTGACCTGCGCCATACATCTTAAGCTCCTTTGCCACCTCTGTAGCTGCTAGAAAGGTATCCCAGGCAAGTTTATGGATATCCTCATTATCTATACCTTTTTTGTGAGTCATAATCAGTTCCATATCGTCACCGCAGCGGATCACATAAAAATCAATTATAATACCCTTCTCCTGAGCCTCTTTAAGTCTTTTTCTTGCAACATCCATCATATCTGGATGGATTGCGCAGTGGCCTACAAAACCACCAACATCAGCCTTGATTACACTTAAGGTAATCTTCTCGGACATAACACTCCTCCTTTTTGAGATTTTTAATTACTATTTCTTCAGGTTTCTTTTCAGTCTTCTCTCAATAGAGGCAACCTTTTCTTCTATCCTGTTTGGCTTGCCCTTTCTGTCATCAATGGTGATTGTTGTGATCGCCCTTTCAGCCTTGCCCATCACAGCCTGATGACATTTCTCAATAAGGCTGAAAATCTCCTTCCACTCACCCTCTACCACCGTACCCATTGGATTTACCTTATAGGGAAGGCCACTCTTATCTACAATATCAAGGACTTCAGCAAGATAATCACCAATGCTACTGCCCACGCCTACAGGGACTATACTGAATTCTACAAGCATGGGACACCTCCTATTTGTTTTACCTTATAGCATCTTTAAAGGCCTTACCAGCTGTGAATCTCGGAACCTTCATAGCAGGAATCTTGATTTCCTCACCTGTCTTGGGATTGCGACCCTTCCTTGCCTTTCTCTTTGAAACAGAAAAAGTTCCGAAACCAACAAGGGTAACCTTCTGACCCTTTTTAAGGGCTCCCTTGATAGCATCAAGGCATGCATCCAATGCCCTTGCTGCCTCTGCCTTTGATAGGTTTGCTCCTCCTGCAATCTTCTCAATAAGCTCAGCCTTTGTCATGATAATTCCTCCTTATAAATTTTTTTAATATAAAGAAATCCTCCATGGCTATTCCTTTCACTACCATATTTAGGCTACAGGCTGGAGGCCCTAGGCTATAGATTTTTTCCTAATATCCTAAAGCCTGAAGCCTATAGCCTAAACCTTTCCTGGAGCCTTCTGAAGAATAACTTTAACCCAAATTACCCAATGTTTTTAAGAAAAGCCTTGTAGGTCATTATTTTCGCCCTTCGCTTCCTGTCCTTCTGAGCGAAGCGAAGAATCTCATTGTTTCACTCAGGTAAACCTTGCAATTTAAGCAGGGCAACTAATTTTTTCAGTCTTCATAGACTATCAAGAAACACCTTTTTTGTCAAGGGATAATTAGGTTATAATTTTATATGCTTCAGGAGCTGGTTATCAAAAACCTTGCCATAATAGATGCCCTCACCATTACCTTTAAAGAAGGCCTTAATGTCCTCACAGGTGAGACAGGGGCTGGGAAGTCTATAATAGTTGATAGTCTGGGCCTTGCCTTAGGCCAGAGGGCAAGCTCAGATATGATAAAGCATGGTGCAGATGAAGGCTCTGTTCAGGCACTATTTGAAGTAAAGGAGATAACGATTCCGGAAGAGCTCTTTCCGGTTGAGCCCGACAATACCATTATCTTAAGAAGGACATTAAATACCCAGGGCAGAAACAGGGCATATATAAATGATACCCTTGTCAACCTATCAACCCTTGAACTCATGGGAAAGAGTCTTGTTGATATTCACAGTCAACACGAACACCAGAGTCTTTTAAACAAAGAGATACAGCTTGACCTTCTTGATGCCTATGGTGACCTTAAATCCTTAAAAGACCATTACAGGACAGTATTTGGAGAGGTCTCTAATCTCAGGACAGAACTCCAGAAACTTCAGGAAGCCTCCAGATTCAGGGCCCAGAGGCTTGACCTCTTAAGGTTCCAGATAAATGAGATAAAGCAAGCAAAACTGAAGCCTGATGAAGAAGAACTTCTCAGACAGGAATACATGATTCTTAAAAATTCCGCAAGACTCTCTGAAGCTGTAAGAAGTGCCTTTGAAGGGATTTATGGAAGTGATAACTCCTCAATTGTTCAGATATCGAAAAGCCTTCAAAAACTAAGAGACCTCTCAAACATAGACCCTGGCCTTAAGCCTGTAGTTGACCTCCTTAGTGAGGCAAAGCCACTCCTTGATGAAGCCTCTCAGGAACTTCTTAAAATCAAGGAAAAATATGAGCTGGACCCAAGGAGAGTCGACTTTGTAAATGAAAGGCTTGACCTGATTGACAGGCTTAAAAAGAAATACGGAAACTCTGTTGAAGAAATACTCGAGTATCTCCAAAAGGCAGAAGAGGAGATTCAAAACCTTGAGGGCTCAGAAGAAAAATTAACAGAGCTTGAAAAAAGACTTAAAGAAAAGGAAGAACTCCTTATAGAGCTCGGTAGAGAGCTTTCAAAAAAAAGGAAGGCTATAGCCTCAAAGATAGAGGAGGCAATTACAAAGGAATTGAAAGAGGTTGGTTTTGATAAGGCCCTCTTCAGGGCAAGCCTTCAAGAACTTAACCTGCCTGCAAGGGATGGTATTGACCATCTTGAATTTGAATTTTCAGCAAATCCAGGAGAACCACCGAAACCTTTATCAAAAGTCGCTTCTGGTGGAGAGCTATCACGGCTGATGCTATGCCTGAAGGTTATTCTTGCTGAGGTAGATAAGGTCCCTGTACTGATATTCGATGAAGTCGACGCAGGTATTGGAGGAATTACTGCCCAGAAAGTAGCCCAAAGGCTCAAAAAGCTTTCAAGGCACAGGCAGGTCATCTGCATCACCCATCTTCCCCAGATAGCCTCAGCAGCAGACCATCACATAAAGGTTGAAAAGATACAGAAAAAAGACCGTGTATCGGTGCTGGTGAAGGCCCTTTCAGAGGAAGAAAGGCAGGAAGAGATAGCAAGGATGCTCAGCGGAAAGATTACAGATGCCTCCTTGAGGCATGCAAAAGAATTAATTGGAGCGTATAAATGAAAAAGAAAGGTCTCGATAAAAAGGAAGTATCCAGACCTAAAAAGCCATTGGTGGCGAAAGTAACAGTTAAGGGCATGATAGAGATTAACAAGGAACTCTGCAAGGGATGTGGTTATTGTGTGGAGGCCTGTCCAAAGTCAGTTATAGCCATAGGTAAAAATTTTAACAAAATGGGTTATTTTGTTGCTGAGGTTGTATCACCTTTAAACTGCATAGGTTGTGCTGCTTGCGCAGAAATATGTCCAGACATAGCAATAACTGTCTGGAGGGCCTCTGATGGCAAAGTAACAGACGAGGACGAATTATTGGTGGCGAGGTAACAGTTGGGTGCAGGAGCTCCATAAATGATTGTTATTATTGACTATGGAATGGGGAATCTGAAAAGTGTCTCCAAGGCTTTTCTTAAGCTTGGAGAGAATGTAAAGGTTAGTTCCCTTCCAGAAGATGTTGACAATGCAGATGCTATTGTCCTTCCGGGTGTGGGTGCCTTTGGTGACTGCATGAGAAATCTTTCCCTGAAGGGTTTAATAGAGCCTGTAATAAGGGCAATCGAGAAAGGGAAACCTTATCTTGGCATATGTCTTGGGCTCCAGATACTTTTTAATGAGTCAGAGGAATTCGGTCTCACCAGAGGCCTTGGCATTATTCCTGGGAGGGTAAAAAGATTTTCATTTCAAAATAGAGAGCTCAAGATACCCCACATGGGATGGAATACGATAAAGATAATCAGGCCATCTCCGCTCTTTAAGGAGATACCTGATGGAAGTTATTTTTATTTTATCCATTCCTATTATGTAGTGCCAGAAGACATATCAGTAGTAGCAGCAGAAACAGAATATGGAGAAAGGTTTGTATCGTCTATATGGAAGGACAATATAATGGCGACGCAGTTCCATCCAGAAAAAAGCCAGTCCCTCGGGCTTAAGGTATTAATGGGATTTATAGAATTTGCAAAAGCCTGTTCCTAAAAGGATATATTTATTGACCTTAAAAGAAGATTTATCAGGCCTCCAAAAAGAATCGCACTCGGAAATACAACAAGAACAATGATTAGAGCCATCCTCATACCAAATTCCTTTATCATCATCAAAAAATGGGCAAGGCATGGAACAAAAAGGGTTATGGTAATCAGACTCACAAGAGACTGTATAGGGTCAAGAAGTCCTTCCTCTGCGAGCTTAAAAAGACCCGCTGCGCCATAATCCCTCCTTAAAAAACCGAGTAGAAATGCCTCTGTTGTCTTTTCAGGAAGCCCGAGGAATTTAACCACAACAGGTGATGCAAGGTCTTTTATAAACTCCAGAATGGCAATCTTGTGAAGCAAAAATAGAATAAATGTCCCGAGCATAAAAAGAGGCACTGCCTCTTTAAGGTACCAAACAACCCTGTTAAAGGTCTTAATAGCTACATTTTCAAGAACAGGCATCCTCACAGGAGGAATCTCAAGAAAGAATTCAGAGCTCTCTCCCTTGACAATCCTCGAAGCGATTGAACCTAAAAATAAAAGCACACCAAGGACAGAAAAAAACCATATAATTGTAGCCTTCCAGGAAAGGCTTCCAAGCATTCCGAGAATCACACCAAGCTGGGCAGAGCATGGAACTGCGAGGGCAAGCAAAAAAGCTGCTATTATCCGCTCCCTTGTTGTCTCCAGTATCCTTGTCGTCATCACAGCCATGGTTCCGCATCCCAGTCCGAGAACCATTGGAAGGATAGCCTTTCCACTGAGGCCCATAGTCTTGAAAAGCCTGTTTGACATAATTGCAAGCCTCGGAAGATAACCACAATCCTCAAGGATCGAAAAGGCAATAAAGAATGTAGTTGTAATAGGAAGGATAATTCCTATGGCATAAGTTAAGGCAACAGTTATAAGACCATACTCTCCAATCAATGCCTCCTTTATAACTGGCACAGGGACAATGAGCTCAATTATCCTTTTAAACATTGGATTGAGATATTCTCCAAAGAGTCCTTCTTCAAGAAGGTCAACAAGGGTCCCTGCTCCGAAGACACCAACAAATTCATAAAGTAAAAAAAGCACAAATCCAAGAACAGGCAATCCCCAGAGGGGATGCATGCTTATATTTCCGAGAATTTGAGCTATCCCTCCTGCTGGAGCTGGTATCCTTCTAACAACCTTTTCTGAGAGCTCTTCTGCAAGACTGAGTCTTTTTGCATTAATTACGAGTCCAGGGTCAGTTTTCAGTCTTTCAGCACAGAGGTCTCTTATAAATTCTATCTCCTCAATTGTCTTCTCCGAAAGATTAGCCCTGAGCCAGGGCTTCAGACTTGCATCACCAGAAAGGATCATAAGTCCAATAGACCTTTTGGATATTGGGGCATCAGGTAGAAGCTCTTCTATCTTTTTAAGGGCTTCTTCAATTGAATCACCATAGGCTACAGGCGATAAGCTATAAGCTGGAGATTCTTTTAAGGAATTGTTTTTATTTTCCTTCAGCCTGAAGCCTTCAGCCTGAAGCCTGTCTTTTATTGCTGCCCTTAATTCTGAAAGACCCTTCTTCTGAGAGGCAATAGTACCAACTACAACAGTTCCAAGCAATTCAGAAAGTCTCTTTTCATCTATTATAATCCCCCTGTCCCTTGCCTCATCAATCATATTGAGGTCAACTATTACAGGTATCCCCATCTCAGCAAGCTGAATTGTTATAAAAAGCCCCCTCTTTATATTTTTTGCATCAATAACCTGAATAACCAGATCAGGTCTCTCTCGAAGAAGGATGTCTCTTGTAACCTTTTCGTCTTCACTCATAGGTATGAGATTATTAATCCCCGGGGTATCAATAATAAGATATCTGCTGCCATTAAAAGAAGCAGTAGCTGAGGATATCTCTATTGTCGTCCCTGGATAATTCGATACAGTAGCATACCTGCCGGTAAGAAGACCAAAGATTACACTTTTACCTACATTAGGATTCCCTACAAGGGCAATCCTTGCATCAACAGGTTGTCTTATTACTTTTCTATGTCTATGTCTATGTCTTTCTCTCATAGACTACCCCTGAAGTTAGGCTGAAGGCTTAAGCCATCATAGCAGAGCAACAGACCAGCAGAGTAGTTTTTAAAGGAAGAAATATTAATTCCATAATTTCCTGTTCCTCTGTTGCGCTACTGCTCTATCTTCCGCCTATGGCCTTAAGCCTGTCTTAAGTCCGGGTTCAATTGCAATTGATAATTATTTTCATTTACTATAACAATACCGTCTCCCTTAAGTCAAGCCAAACCGAGCACTCAGCCCATTCACCTCTTCACCCCAAAATTCAGCCTATCTTCAGCATTCGTCTACTGTTACTTCGCCACCTATCCGTTTTACGCTCGCTAACTATTTATTTGAAAATCAGGCAAAATATAGTATTATATTTTTATGAAGAAGACTTGCATAATTGTTTTTCTGCTCGTTCTAATAACAGGCTGTTATCTAAAAGTGCAAGGCCATAACTCAATTGCTGAATATCTTAAAATGATTCCTGCCTCATCTGAGGAGATAAAAGGCAGTTTTACACTTATCCTTTACGGCGCAAACCATATAAATGATCTCGAGACAATAGCCATTATGGATTATGAAGGAGATAATATTAAGTTTGAACCCTATGCACCCGATTTCTCTTACAGGAAAAAATTTTCAGTCACACCTGCTGAAGCTATTAAAGAAGCTGTTGATTTTGTAAGCTGGCATAACGCCTTTAACCATTATGAAATAAAGAGGATTGTTACCAGAGCAGGCAGCACCCTCGGCTTTGAGATAAGACCTCTTTACGATCCTTTAACCTTCGGGGTTACTGATGTCCTTGATGTTGATTATATTCTTGAAGGTGATAAAGTAAAGGTTTTGATTAAGTTAAAATCTCAGATCGAAAGGAGAATTTTTGATGGAGAAGACAAGACCTTTGATAGATAGCTTTAGATTACTAAAAACTATTGACAAAATATCCCGTCTTGCTTTATATTTTTTAGCTTAGAAAGAGCATTTTGCTCTTTTAAATAACCTGAAGGGGGGTAGTGAATTGCATGCTTTAGGTATTCACTTATTAGTTGAGTTAAGGGACTGCAATCCAGAGATCCTCAAGAATCTCGGCGAGGTCCGGGATGCCCTTGTAACAGCTGCAAAGAGGGCAAAGGCCACGATTATCGATGTGTCATTCCATGAGTTCAATCCATTCGGCATTAGCGGTATGGTTATTATTGCCGAATCTCACCTCTCCATCCACACATGGCCAGAATATGGTTATGCAGCTGTTGACATCTT
>DAISHO010000018.1:0-14743 GCA_036822495.1 Thermodesulfovibrionales bacterium | reverse complement strand
AGCTTAATAAATCCTCAACTGCTACCTTTATTAGAGAGTTGTCAAAGAGCTAAAAATTTATAGCATAGCTGCTGGTAAAAAATCAAGTTTTTTTCCTCTTTCAGGTTAATTTGCCTTATGCCTATTTTAAAAGCCCCTTACAATTTGTTTTGGACAGCAGGGCTTTTTAAAAAAGGTAGAGCAGTCTTAAAAAATCTGATTTGATAATTTTACAGGATGTCACAGCCTAATGGTCCTGGTCTTATCCAAAGTGGTCGCTCAGAATTATCCCATCTGACTGGTCAATATTATCAATGGATATATCGTCTGTTTTAGCCCAGTTTCTATATCTTCTCCAAATCTCAGCTGTTAAAGGCATCGTAAAATTCGACTAAGGCTTGGAGAGGGGCTGATAATCCCTTTTTATCTTCTCGACCTGTAACAGGTGTCTGTTCTGGCATCATTCTAAATTCTCTTTAGTTCGTCTTAAAGACATGGCGCCGAACTTTCAAGGCTAAAAGAAGTGCATTAGCATTTGCTTATTTTTTTTAGCCTGGTGTTATACGCTGTTGGTGGCATTCACAAATAGTCTTTTAGAACCAAAACCTTTATTGCCTTTATCTGCATAGTAATAAAAAAATCTGCACCCACATCAATAGCTGTTGAAATCTGAATGGCATTGAGAGCTTTTATGTCAGGATAAGAGCCCCTCATATCCTGTCTTCTCTCAAACGATTCACATATTCCTGAGCCTCTTCACCATTCCATAATCCTTTACCAAGTCCATAAAGCTTGTTCCAGTCAAGCTCTTTTCTTTCAGCTCCTTCTGCTTTCCTTATCCAGACATACCCATTATAAATCACTCCTTTCCTGTCTCTGTGTCCACAATCTCCTTTGCCTTTTTTCTGACAACACTTATTTCTGAGCTTAAGGATTGCTTAATAAAGGTCATCGCATCGAATGTGCCGATTTCATTGAGTGCATCAAGTATCTCCATTTTTAAAAAAGGATTATCTGATTGCTGGAAAAGCCTTATAAGAGGTTGGATAGCTTTTGTAGTTTTCAATCTACCGAGAATCCATACGGCTCTCCGAACAGTCTCCCTCTCTGGATGTCTGAGGGCGTTTATTAATTTATCTTCAAAGCTCCTCTTTTCATGTTCTGAAATAACAGCGCCGCAGTGAGGACACTTCCTGTCTTTCTCTTTAATCTCCTTCCAGCACTCAGGACAGAAAAAGGTCATGTCGCTCCGCTTTCTGTCTTCACCCTGTTGAGCCTCTCCTTCAGGCTGTCCAGAGTCTGCAAAGTATTATGGATTATCCTCTTTCTCTCCTCGACCTCCTTTTCTCCCATCTCCCTCTTGTCCATGCCTTTTTTAATGGCTGTCTCTATTCCCTCAATGGTTGCATCAATCTTCTGGAGCATCTCCCATCTAAAGTCAAGTTTGCTTTTGTCGAGCCTTTCGGCAAAGTCATACCTAACCCTTCCTGACTGGACATCAATCACCTGAAGCATATATTCTTTCATTTTTTTAAGTATTATCTTCTCTCCAATGAACTTAGGAAGTGCAAGGGTGAGGGTTCCTGCAAGCATCTCAAGTCCAACAGGCTCATCCTTAAATTTGTAATAAAATCCTGACTTCACACTCCATAATGCCTCTGCCTTTATTGCCTCAAAGGGTATCTGGAATAGCTCTGATGAGAATCTCAAGAGCTCATCAACAATATCCTGAATCTTTAATATAAATCTCTTGCATATTGACTCAAAGGCCTTTGCAAGCCTCTCATCCTCAACAATACGCCAGGCATTAAAGGCCTCCTTTACCTCTTTTATGACCTGCTGTTCCATTGCCCTGTGAAGCTCCTTTAATGAGAGGGATTTATTTTCATTGAAAAAGTTTTCGAGATTACCCGAGACCTGGGGCACAAGCTCTTTTTTGAATCTCTCGAGGTCTTCATCAAGGATATTTCTCAATAACTTCTTAGTCTCTCCTTCAAGGAGGATCTCAAAGTCATTCTTTTCAAGAAGCACCTCTCGCTTCTTATCCTCAAAGGCCTTTATCTTTGTCATGAGTTCTTCAAGGGGTGCAGTGAGGGACCTGAGTTCGAGTTCAAGCTCAAACCTTGCCTGTGAAAGGAGCCTCAGGAGATTATTTGCCACGGATAGTATGAGTATCTTTCCCTTTTCCTCCATGAGGAATCTATTGAGAACCTCTGAAAATTGTGGAAGCATACTCTTCATGAGGAGTTCTTCTGAACCTGTCTTTTTCCCTTCCAGTGCAAGCCTTGCAGAGACAGGGAATATCTTCACATCTATGCCCATCGCCTCTTTAATGACATTCTTTGAAAACTCAATGGACTCATTGAGGTCTTTCTCTGTAAGATAATCAGCCTTATTAAGGAGAAAGAATATCCTGTTTGAGTATTCCTTTACATCCTTCAGGAAATCGAGTTCTGCCTTGCTCACAGGCTGGTCAACAGAAAGCAAAAATAAGGCAGCATCAGATTTTGGTAGGTATTGATATGCCACATCCGTATTATGCTGATAAATTGAGCCAACACCTGGTGTATCTATGAGCCTGACACCATCCTTGAGATAGGAAGATGGATAGGTTATCACCACCTCCTTTACATCCTTGATATTCTTTGGATTGCCCTTTTCTGTTACATATTCTGGAAGACTCTCAGGTCTGATCTCTGTAACCCTTCCGTCATTGAAATAGACCCTTATCCTCAAGGCCTCTCCATAGGTCATGATTGTAACTATAGATGTCAAAGGAACAACAGCTACAGGCAGTATCTCGGCACCAAGGAGGGCATTTATGAGACTCGTCTTTCCGCGCTTGAACTGACCAACAACAACGAGATTGAATGTATTGGTCTGAACCTTTTCTCTCAACTCCTCACAGGGGCATCCCCGAATAGCATCAATGGTGAGCATTTCATCAATGCAATTTAGTAACATATTCTTTAGATGGGAATAGATTGAAGTTACCATTCTGCCCTCCTCAATCAGGCCACAAATGGGCTGAAGTTTTCTTTAAGGTATAATCCTTTTCCTTCAGCCTGTATCAGCCTACTTCACTATCGTCACAGTACAGGGTGCATAGGTTGCCACCCTCTTTGATACAGAGCCGAGAAGCCAGTTCTCTATCTTTGATTTTCCCCTCTGTCCAAGAACCACCATATCACACTTATTCTCCTTTGCATATCGCACTATCTGGTCTGCTGGATGACCAACGACGACCTCTGTCTTTATCTCCAGATTCCTTTCCTTTGCCTTTTCCCTCAATCCCTTAAATAACTCTTCATAATGCTGCGTTGCACTATCAATTATTGCCTCTATCTCAACTATGTCTGCTGGCTCAGGGGGCTGGGCAACAGAGAGGACGATTATCTCAGGTGCTGCACCTGGGCAAAGTTTTGAGACCTCAAGGGCAAAGTCAAAGGCCTGATATGATTGGGGTGAACCATCAAATGCTACGAGTATCCTTTTAAGCATCTTCTACTCCTCCCTCTTTTTAGGCAATAGATAATGAGGTAAAAAGAATGCATTGGCAATCAATGTGGGAATTACAGCGCTTCCTATTATTGCTGTTATTAATAATGAATACTGCTGCTGATCGATAATGCCATGGGTAAATCCAAAAAGGGCTGATATAGAACCAAAGGTAAGGCCTGTTGACATAAGCAGGGTTGTGTACATGCCTTCCTTCTGGGCATATCTGAATGCCTTTGTCACAGGATAGACCCCCAAAAACTTTGTTATCATCTTACCCATAAAAAGGACAAAAAGTGCGATAGGTGCTGCGATGATTGATGGTATCGAGACAAATGAACCAGCCCTGATGAAATAAAAAGGTGTAAGAAAACCAAAGGTAAGGGTTCTCAATCTCCTGATAAGACCATGGTCCCTGCCAACAGTGCCAGCAAGGACCATACCTATTACATAAGCAGGTAGCACTGCCTCGCTTTCGGACCATACAGCTATTGCACCAAGGCCAAAGAGAAACAGCAGAAGATACTTTGCCTCTATCTCAGAAGGCCTGTTTCCGTATCTCTTAAAGAACCTTGGGGTAATGTAAGGAAGAAACACAAATACAATAATACTCACCACAATAAATATAACTGTCTTTATGGTGAAGGGCGAGAATATGAGGCCAAGGGCAAGGACAGTTCCGAGGTCATTTATAAAACAGGCTGCAAGGACTATCTTTCCGAACTCTGTCTTATTAAGTCCAAGCTCAAGCATAACTGCATACACAACTGCAACAGATGTGGTTGAAAGGGCAACACCAGTAAGCCAGCTCGCCTTCACAGACCATCCAAGGATATAATAGGCAACAACTGTACAGCCCAGAAAGGGTGAAAGGAAGGCAATCAGGCCTATAATGGTTGTCTCTTTCCACCTCAGTTTAAAGACTTCAGGGTCAATCTCTGCACCAGCAAGGAATGTGAGGATTATAGCACCAGCACCTGCAAGGAATTTTATCCAGGGCTCGTTGGCATTAAGACTGAAACCAATAAGCCCTGCAAAGAGAAGCTGGGCAAAGGTGCCAACCATAATCTCAGATAAGGCTGTGGCAAGCCTGAACCAGACACTCAAAAGGGCTGCAACAAGGGCAAGGCCTATCCATAATGATGCATTCATCCATGTCTCATGCATACCAGAACCTCACTATCACTTCGGGCAAATAAAAAACTCCTGCCCTCATTTCTGAGAGTAGGAGTTATCAGTCCCTGGAGCTCAGAGACAATTAAAAGGCGAACTCCATCGCCCCTGCGATTTATTTTTAAATATAATTCACATTTAACCCCGATGTCAAATAAAGATTTTTTATTAAACAATAAAAATGTATCTTCAGCCCTTCTTTGCAAGAAACTTCAGCATAAGGGGAGACAAAAGGGTTGTCATGGCAACTACGAAGATTATCACTGCATAAAGTAGGTCATCATAGATCCTGCTCATCCTTCCAAATTCAGCAAATATAAGACCCACCTCACCCCTTGGTAGCATTGAAAAACCTATAAGCAACCTCTCGTGCAGAGGGCCTTTTACAAAAAAACCTGAAACCACCTTACCAAGGACAGCTACAATAAAAAGCAGGGATGAGAATATCCAGAACGCCCCTTGAGAAAAATCAATTGCCCTCAGATTTAACTGAAGACCTACAAATACAAAGAATATAGGCGTCATGACCCATACAAGGGGTCTCAGGGTTTTTTCGATTAATTCTGCCATATGTTCATCAGTCTTTAAAAAGAGACCAAAAGGCAGGGCAAACCTCCGTGAAAGGGCAAGGCCTACAGTAAAGGCACCAAGTATCTCGGGTGAACCAAAGACATGGGCAAGATAGGCAAATAGAAAGACCATGGCGAGAACAGTAGGAGGAATAAAGTCAAGGGTATTGAGACTTCGTGAAAGAAATTTTATCAGCCTTGCAAGTAAAAGGGCAAGCACAGGAGACAGGAAGAAGAATGTTCCAATATAAAGGATAAGAATGAAAAGGGCATTCACATGGATAGTGCTCTCCTTTGAAAATTCAAACAGTCCAGCAAGAACCACTACGCCAAATATATCATCAAGGACTGCTGCACCCAGGACTATCTGGGCAAATCTCTCTTTTAATCTTCCAAGGTCCTCGAGAACCCTCACAGTTATACCTATACTTGTGGCAGTAAGGGTACCCCCTATAAAGAGGGAGGTCAGAAAGGATAGTTTAAAGAGAGAGATGGACAATAGAGTCCCCAGAAGCATTGGGGTAAAAGCTCCGACAAAGGCAACAACAAAGGCAGAGACCCCGACCTTTCTTAACTGATGGATATCAGCCTCAAGTCCAACCTGAAAGAGGAGGAGTATGACACCAATCTCTGCAAGTATCCTGATTATGTCATTAACAGGTATGAGTCCAAGGACACTCTGCCCAAGAAAGACACCAACAAAGATCTCTCCGAGCACAGAAGGAAGACCAAATCTTCCAAAGGTATCACCAAAGACCCTTGCAAGGAAAAGTATTACTGCAAGGTAAAGGAATATAGAATGAACATCCATAACTAAAATTATACCTTATTTATTAGGTATAAAGAACAATTCGAATTTGACAGAGCATAAGTATAAGGTTTATACTAAAATAGTTTCAATTGAATCCCTCAGGGGATTTGTAGAAACCCCTGAGGGTTTTTATTTGAAATAAAAAGTGAGGTTTAAATGAATGAAGTTCGAAGATTTTAATCTGAGCAAAGAGACATTAAAGGCAATTTATGAGATGGGGTTTGAAGAGCCAACACCCATCCAGATTTCTGCTATACCTTTGATATTAAAAGGCGCAGATATTATAGGCCAGGCACAAACAGGCACAGGAAAGACTGCAGCCTTTGGCATACCCATAGTAGAGAAGTGTCAGAAGGTAAAAAATCCCTCTATTATCATCCTTGAACCAACCAGGGAGCTTGCAGTTCAGGTTGCTGAGGAGATAAACAGGATTGGCGCAGTCAAAAAGATAAGCGCCCTTCCTCTTTATGGGGGTAGCTCAATAGAAAGACAGATAAAGGCATTGAAACGGGGTGTAGAGGTCATAGTGGGCACCCCTGGAAGGGTAATAGATCATATTCAGAGGAAGACCCTTAAACTCTCAGATGTAAAAATCGTGGTCTTGGACGAGGCAGATGAAATGCTCAACATGGGGTTTATAGAAGACATAGAGACAATCCTCAAGACTACGCCTTTAGAAAGACAGACCCTCCTTTTTTCAGCAACAATGCCCCTAACTATTATGAATATAGCAAAAAGACACATGAAGAATCCTGAGAAGATAAAAGTTAATACAAAAGAACTTGTTGTCCCCAAGATAAGACAGATATTTTATGAGGTAAGAGAAGAAGAAAAGCTAAAGGCTCTTTCAAGGCTTCTTGATGTAGAGGATCCCCAATTAGCAATAGTATTCTGTCACACAAAGAGAGAAGTGGATGAGGTTGCCACGAAACTCTCACAGATGGGATATAATGCAGGTGCCCTACATGGAGACTTTACACAGCAAAGAAGGGAAGAGGTAATGAGAAAATTTAAGGGAGGCATCATTGATATACTGGTGGCAACTGATGTTGCAGCGAGGGGGCTTGACATACAAAATGTAACACATGTGATTAATTACAGCCTCCCTCAGGACCCTGAAAGATATATCCACAGGATAGGAAGAACTGGAAGGGCCGGGAAAACTGGTATAGCAATCACCTTTGTAACACCAAGGGAATACGGACAATTAAGGCTTATAGAAAAGATTGCCAAGACAGTAATAGAAAGGAAGAAATTACCATCGAGTTCAGAAATTATTAAGGCAAGGCAGAAGAATATAATCAAAAACATAGAAGAGATAATAAAGGAAAATAGACACGGAGAACTCCTTTCTATTGTGAAGGAACTATCTGAAAGATTCAGTCCCGAAGATATTGCTGCTGCTGCACTTTATTCTGTCTATGGAGAACCTAAAGGGATAACAGAAAGGGTCTGTGAAAGGTCAGAACTCCCGGGATACAAGATGGTTCGCCTCTTTATGACCATTGGTAGAAAGGATAATATTAAGGTAACAGACATAGTGAAATCGATTTCGACTGAGGCAGGCATACCCTTTAATAAGATAGGAGTCATAAAGGTCCTCGACAGGTTCACATTTGTAGAGGTTCCTGAAGATCTTGCAGAAAGGGTAATTCGCTCAGTTGATGATGTAATGATGAAGGGCAGGAGGGTAAGGGTGCAGAAGGCAAAAACCATTCAAACATTGTGATGCCTAAAGCATATTACCAGAGCCATGTCCTGATTACCAGTCATAGAGAATGCAGTACTCGTGCCTGACAATATGCTATAATCACTCATGGAAAGGATAAACCTTGAAGGACTCAATCCAGCTGTATCGAGTAGATTTGGCCCATTCATCAAGGAAATCATTAGAGGCCGTGGCGAAGAGATCCATTCCATCCATATAGTAGGAAGTGCCGTCACACCTGATTTTAACGAAAAGAGATCAGATATAAATTCAGTGATTGTCCTTTACAGGATGAGCCTTGATTTTCTTGATTTCATTGCACCATTCGGGAAAAGATACAGCAAAAAGAGGCTCTCTGCTCCCCTCGTCATGACCATAGAGTATATCAACAATTCCCTTGATGTATTCCCCATAGAGTTTCATGACTTCAGATTAGCTCATAAGACTGTCTATGGTGAGGATATATTGAAAGACCTCGATATAAAGAAGGAGTATCTAAGGCTTCAATGTGAGAGGGATATAAAGACAAGACTCATAGGCCTAAGGCAGGGTTATATCTCCTCTGCTGGAGACAGGAGACTGATTACAGAGCTCCTTATAAGGTCTTTTACAGGTTGTATCCCCCTTTTCAGGGCAATCATTTCTCTGATGGGAAAAGAACCGCCAATCCTCAGGCAGGATGTTATAAAGACCATACAGGGTAACTTCTCTGATTCAGAGGTCTTTGATAGGCTTCTCCTTTTAAGGAACAGCATGATAAGACCATCAAGGCATGAACTCTCTACTATCTTCAAGGATTACTATAATGCAATAGAAAGGATAGCTGAAAGGCTCGATGATCTCAAGGATTAGAGTCCTTTTAATTCTTTTCTTTGCCTTTATCCTTTTACCTTTGCCTTCAATGGCTGCCACTCCAGAGCCTCCTCAATCACCACCAGATTATGTTGTTGACCTTGCGGGCATCATTAATGACAATGTAGAGGCGAAACTGAATGCCTATCTGAGAGAGCTTGAAAAAAAGACTACAGCACAGGTTGTGGTGCTCACTATAAAAAGCCTTGACAGAGAAGACATAGAGGGATTTTCCTTACGCATAGCTGAACGATGGAGGCTTGGACAGAAGGGAAAGGACAATGGACTTCTCCTCACCATTGCCCTTGATGACAGGAGATATAGATTTGAGGTAGGCTATGGCCTTGAGGGAATTCTGCCCGACAGTCTTGTAGGTTCAATAGGAAGACAGTATCTTGTGCCCTATTTCAGAAAGGGTGACTACACTTCTGGCATATTCTACGCCACTATTGCTGTGATTCAGGAGATAGCAAGGCACGAAGGTGTTGAGATAACTGAAATACCAGAATTAAGACCTGGCATTAGTGGGGAAAGTGATAGTTCACATAAAAAAGGTGTGGAGTGGATCGCAATTGTCAATGCAATATTCATCATATCTATACTCCTGTTGAGATTATTCTATCCTGGTAGCAGGCGTCGTAGATGGTCAGGTGGATTTGGCGGATTTGGTGGTGGATTCAGTGGAGGATTTGGAGGATTCGGAGGTGGAGGTTTTAGCGGTGGCGGTGGAGGATTCGGTGGAGGTGGAGCCTCGGGGAGGTGGTAGAATGGAAGTCAAAGAAGAACTACTCTTTCAAGTAAAAACACCACTTAATAGAGAAGTCAGAACGACCTAACTTACTGGAAATATCTGACTACTATAAAACATCCTGTCATGAAAGAAAAAATAAACATTGTTAAGGAAGTACTGGAATCACCTGATGAAATAAGGCAGAGCAAGACTGATAAAGAGGTTTTTCTTTATTACAAAAGATTTGATAAACTATATTGTGTAGTTGTCAGGCATGAAAAGAGGGAGGGTTTTATTATAACTGCATATCCTGCAGATAAGATTAAGGAGGGAGATATGGAAAAAATAGTTGTTTATTATCACAAGGATTCAGATACAATGGATGTCTGGTTTGGCAATCCTGAAGATGAAGTAATCTGTGAAGAAGTTGGAGAAGGCATCATCCTTAAAAAAGATAAGAATGGAAAGACGATCGGAATTGAAAAGTTATATGTTAGTAAGACTCTTGGAATTAATAAACCTTTGCCACTGGAAATAGTGGTCGCCTAAAACATATCACAGGGAGGTTTTATGAGCAATGGTGCAAAGATAGCGATAGGGATAATTGCTGTAATAATATTCACTGGCCTTTTAGTTATTGGATGGGGAATAAGAGAATATAACAAGGTAGTAAGTATGGATGAGCAGGTGAAGGCACAGTGGGCACAGGTGGAGAACCAATTGAAAAGGAGATATGATCTGATTCCCAATCTTGTGGAGACTGTAAAGGGTTATGCAAAACATGAAAAAGAGATATTCGAAAATATTGCAGAGGCAAGGACTAAGTATTTCCAGGCAAAGACTACGGATGAAAAGATTAAGGCATCTAATGAACTCGAAGGGGTCCTATCAAGGCTCCTCCTTCTGAGAGAGGCCTATCCGCAATTAAAGGCAAATGAGAATTTCCTGAAACTTCAGGACAGCCTTGAAGGAACGGAGAACAGGATATCTGTTGAAAGAAAGAGGTACAATGAGGCAGTCCAGAGGCTGAATACCTATAGAAGGACAGTTTTCGGAAGGTTCTTTGCTTCCTTAGCAGGTGTTGGCGAGGCACCATACTATGAGGTACCAGAAGCTGAAAAAGAGGCTCCAAAGGTGAAGTTCTGAAATGTTATCTTTTTCTTGTCCAAGTCATAGCCTCTTTTACATTTTTAAATCTTGGTCGGGTTTTCTTCAATGCCTCTTCTATGTCTCTCCATGCCACTTCAAATGGACGCAATGATACCTCTTTCAATGACTCAGCAGTCACAGGGGATATTAATGCAAAAGGTTTTCCCCTCAAAGTCACCATGACCTTTTCCCCCTTTGAGATTGCCCTCATCGCTTCACCGGTTTTATTCTTTAAATCCTTTGCTGTTATAGCCTTCACTTCTAAGCTCCAAAATAGCGATTTTTAATTATATTCAAGCTATCTTAAAAATTTTATTCAACCTTTAGATTCTATCCTTCTATC
Organism: Thermodesulfovibrionales bacterium; assembly: GCA_036822495.1. GTDB lineage: Bacteria > Nitrospirota > Thermodesulfovibrionia > Thermodesulfovibrionales > CALJEL01 > CALJEL01. The sequence goes on along the minus strand of DAISHO010000018.1, from coordinate 3,931 downwards.
ACTTCCTTCAACACAACAGCATTATTATGCTCTCTATCCTTTGCAGCATATAAAAGTGTAAGTGTTCCCTTCCCTGCCTCTGACCTCAGTCTATCTATTAACTCCCTTTTATCCTTAAGTTCCTCCCTGTATCTCCTCTTGAATTCAGCCCATTTAGAAGGCTCATGAGAAAACCATTTTCTCAGTTCTTCACTCGGTGCAATATCCTTGAGCCATTCATCGATCCTTGCATCTTCCTTCTTGATTCCCCTTGGCCAGAGCCTGTCAATAAGAATCCTTTTACCGTCATCCGGCGAAACAGGGTCGTATATCCGTTTGAGTTTAATCATTTTATATGCTGTGAATCAGATAAATCACAAGGAATATCCCTATTGAGAGGACAGATATAGTGAGTAGTATATCGAGTATTAAGGATGGCTGATAGGTGTCTTCATCTATCTGTTTTTCAACCTTCTTGTATCTGATAAATGAAAGCACTCCCATCAAGGCACCAAGGCCGACAAGGAAAATACCAAAGACAGATGAGTATCCCCTGGGAGGTGGCATAACCTCTTTTCCGAGGAAGTATGACATCTGTCTCACAAAGAGAGAGAACTTCTCAACGACGAATCCAAAGGCCATTATACCTATGCTCGTCCTTATCCAGGCAAGGAATGTCCTCTCATTTGCCATGTGGACTCGGCGATTGCGGACTTTCGGGTGAAGATTATTGTTTGACTGCATGGTCTTTAATTTCTATTCTACCAGACCTGAACAAAACAAATCTCCCTATGAGAAGACCGAGGATCGCTCCGGCTAAAACATCGGAAGGGAAATGGGCAGAATCCTCTATCCTCTCAAAGCCAATCCAGAGGCTGAGGCCGTAAAGAATAAATCTATATCTTGGATAATAACTGGACAAAATGGCTGAAAGCATGAAGACAAAGGCCGTATGCCCTGACGGAAAAGAGGAATAAACATATTTAAAAGAAGGTCCTGTAAAAACTGTTTTGTAACCGAGTTTTGGTCTTGCCCTTCCAAGGATATGTTTTACCTGTATTGTTAGAGAGGTTATTATCAATCCATAGAATAAGGACCTCCATAAATCTCTTCTTACAAGTTTTCGGAGACCAACAGTAATAATAGCGATCACTATCATTAGATAATAGAAAAAGATTGCATAAGGATCAATTGCATGAAGAATTGAATAAAGAGAGGGATAAGCATCTTTAAGTTCCTTCAGCCATAACATTATGAAACGATCAAGATAAAGAAAAAATAAAGGTAACAGCAACAGGACATAAATGAGTCTTTTATTATCTCTCAAAAATTGCATACCTGCCATCAGTGTTTAATAATTCAAGATTAAGGCTTTTAAAAAATTCAATATCTCTTGCCCTTGAAATAACAATAAGTTTTTCAGCTCCATGATTGTTGCTGAAATATTTTAATACATCCCCTTTCCTGTCTATCTTCTTTACTCTGTGTCCGGAATAAAAAACTATACTTGGAGCATTAATTCCATAAGTAATCAACTCTCCCCTATCCTGAAGCCTCTCCTTTGCCATAAGGCTGTATCTGTAAAGGGTTCCTTGAAGATACTCATTGGCAACAGACACTGCCTTTATAGAAAGGATACAGAAAAAAATGCCCATTAAAAGAGCCAGAAGTCCAAAGGGGCTATTCTTTTTAACTAAAGCATAAAAGCAGACAGCTGAAAAAGTAAACATAACAATAGCAAGGAGGGTTATCCATCCTGATTCACTGATGCCAGATTTTAACAGAAAACCCTTCAGCAAGAGAAAGCCTATGCCAAGAAAGAGGGACAGAGCTAATGCTGTTAGAAAAGAAAGTCCTGACCATCTCTTTTCATGATAACCCATTCCGCTGGAGACAAGGATTGACAGGGCAGGGATGGCTGGGAGTATATAGTTAGGAAGTTTTGTCGTGGAAAGGGAGAAGAAAATGAAGATAAAGGCAAACCAGATGAGGGCAAATAATGCCATAAGCCTATAGCCTTCAGCCTTAAGCCTCTTAATACCCTGTGGCAGGAAGGCAATCCATGGAAACATGCCTATGATAATGGCTGGTATGAAGTAATATATCGGTCCTCTATGACCCGATATAACTCCTGTGTATCTCCTGAAATGATGCTTTATAAGAAACTGCTGTATGAATTCGCTACCATTTATGATTATCTGGGCGATATACCAGGGTGATGCAATGAGCAAAAAGAGGAGAAAGGCCCTCAAATCAAAAACAGACTTGATGCCCTTTAATCCGTCTTTAACAAGCAGATAAACAATAGCAATCCCGAAAGGGAATATTAGTCCAATGAGCCCCTTTGTGAGGAAGGCTAAGGCAGAAAAGATATAGAAGCCGTAGAGATATCTCCTCTCCTTTTCAATCGAAAGGTAAAAGGAAAATAACGAGAGGGTTATAAAGAGCGTGAGGCACATATCCGTTACTGCTGAGTGGGAATAGGCAAAGAAGTATATCGAGAGGGCTAATGAAAGGACTGCGTAGAAGGCTGTTTTTTCATCACTGAACTCTTTCATGAAGAAAAATATTGAGATGCAGAGGATCAATCCAGCAAGGGCAGAAGGAAATCTCGCACCAAATTCATTTATCCCGAAGAGCTTATAAGAGAGGGCCATGAGCCAGTAAAAGAGTATGGGCTTGTCATAGCGGTTTTCTCCATTGTAGGTTGGGGTAATCCAGTTGCCACTCTGAACCATCTCCTTTGTTGCCTCTGCAAATACCGCCTCATCTACATCGAACAATGTAACAGAGCCGAGCCTGAAAAAGGACACAGATATAGATATAACCAGAACAGCAAAAAAGTATCTCGTCATGAAAGAGTTCTATTTATCCTCTATCTTTTTCTTTTCATCTGATGGCTCATCCTCAAGCCCTTTCTTGAAGCCCCTTATCGCCTCACCGAGACTCTTTCCGAGTGACGGGAGCTTGCTTGGGCCAAAGACAAGAAGGGCAATAACAAGAACGACCATCATCTCGGGCAAACCAAGACCAAACATATTATCACCTCCCTATCCCGAACCCTTTATAAACTTCTAATCAGTTTATGAAGACTCATAAGCTCCAACCCGTGTCTCTCTAATAAAGGGAAAATCTCTGCAAAAGATTCTTTCACCCATTCAAGATATGTATTCACCTCATCTTCTGTAAATTCATTTCTCCTTAAAGGACTGTATTCTGCTGTTACCCTTCTGTCATAGAGATTACCGAGATACCTTCCTATCTTCGGACTAACTGCACCTGGTTTAATAAAATGCATGCTGAAAAGTATCCTCAATCCTTCATGAGACCTCGTCTCTATACCCGATAAGGCAAGGAGTGCCTTAACGAGATGTTCAAGGGCAAAATAAAGGTTAATTGTTGCATTGCCCCACCTCTTTGCACGCCTGTCATCTATAAAAGCCCCAAGCTTCTCAAGAGTTATCTCTATCTCAGCCTCTGCTAATTCCTTTCCCATATGACAATTCCTTCCCTCTTGATCTCTCCTATTATACCTGAGGCTTCTGCTTTAAAATCAGTCAGGGTTATGGGTATCAGGGAAAGGGGAAATTCTTCTGAGTCCAGGGATTCAAGAACCCTCCACTTAATCGTCCATAACCTATCCCAGAAGGCCTTATCTATGACAGGCAGATCCACCACTACTGCAAGGTCAAGGTCGCTGTCTTCTCCTGATTCACCCCTTGCCCTCGAGCCAAAGAGGAGCAACATTGATGCCTCCGGCAACTCCTTATCAATAATAGATGAGAGGAGTTTTAATATCTCTTCTTCAATAAAAGAAAGCCTGACCTCTCGGATGGTATCCATGTATAATTATACACTTTATGAAGCTTTTTAAGAAATTAAACATTTATACCTCTACACACCTGTCCAAGATAAATCTTAAAGGGGCATGAGGAACTATAGGCTACAGGCT